>NZ_JABAEE010000126.1:0-11828 GCF_023701885.1 Pseudomonas sp. CG7
CGCCGGCTAGCCACTGGGGTTGGCTGCGTCCTCGATATGGGGGTTTTTCTTGTTAATGTTATGGCCCTCCGCTGACGCAATCGCGAGCAAGCTCGCTCCCACAGGGGGTCTTCATGGGTAATGCGAATTGTGTTCCAACTTGAATCACCACCGCACCGCTTTCGCCCCCTTCGCCCACCCAATCCCCAGGATTGTCTATAAATAATCTCACGCTCACCCGTTTGGCACGGCCGCTGCACGCTTGCGACATCCCCTCATCCGCAAGGACCGCCACATGACTCAGAACGATCCGGGCAATGACTATCCCCTGAGCGAAGTGCCGCTGCACGCGCGCAAGGGCCTGGCCTCCACGGCCATGGTGCTGCTGGGTTTCACCTTTTTCACCGCCACGATGTTTGCCGGTGGCAAGCTCGGCGTGGCGTTCAGTTTTGCCGAGATGCTGACGGTCATCGTCATCGGTAATCTGCTGCTGGGCCTCTATGCCGCCGGCCTGGGCTACATCGCCTTCAAGAGCGGGCTCAATTCGGTATTGATGGGCCGTTTCTGTTTCGGCGAGGTGGGCAGCAAGCTCAGTGACTTGATCCTCGGGTTCACCCAGATCGGCTGGTACGCCTGGGGCACGGCGACGGCCGCGGTGGTGCTGGGCAAGTATTTCGAATTGGGCCAGGGCACGGTGTTGTGGCTGATGGTGCTGTTCGGCCTGGGGTTCTGTGCCACGGCCTATGTCGGTTATCGTGGCCTGGAAATTCTCTCGTACCTCGCCGTGCCGGCCATGATGTTGCTGCTGATGCTGTCGATGTGGGTCGCCACGGTGAAGGTCGGTGGCTTCGAGGGCTTGTTGGCGGCGGTGCCCACTGGCAGCCTCGATTGGTCCACGGCCATCACCCTGGTATTCGGCACCTTCGTCAGCGGCGCGACCCAGGCCACCAACTGGACGCGGTTCTCCCGCTCGGCGAAGGTCGCGGTGCTGGCGAGCCTGATCGGTTTTTTCCTGGGCAACGGTTTGATGGTGCTGATCGGCGCCTACGGGGCCATCGTCTATCAACAACCGGACGTGGTCGAAGTGTTGCTGCTGCAGGGCTTCGCCATGGCGGCGATGGCGATGCTGCTGCTCAACATCTGGAGCACCCAGGACAACACCATCTACAACTTCGCCGTGGCCGGCTGCAACCTGCTGCGCACCCGCCGGCGCAGAGCCGTGACCCTCGGCGGTGCGGTGATCGGCACGTTGCTGGCGCTGCTGGGCATGTATGACCTGCTGGTGCCGTACCTGATTCTGCTGGGCACCGTGATCCCTCCCATTGGCGGGGTGATCATGGCCGATTTCTTCTTCCGCTGGCGCGGCCGTTATCCGCGCCTGGCCGAAGCCCGGTTGCCTGCGTTCAACTGGCCGGGGCTGGCGGCCTATGGGCTCGGCACGCTCGCCGCGTTCAATTCGCCGTGGGTCGCGCCACTGGTAGGAATCGCCACCGGCGCGCTAACGTATGTGCTATTGATCGGCGTAATGGGTGCCCGCACCGCTGACGCGCCCCTACAAGACCTATAAAGGATTCGCCCGATGCACATCATCAACGCCCGCCTGCGCAACCGCGAAGGCTTGCATGAACTGCACCTGGAAAATGGCCTGATCGCCAGCATCGCCCGCCAGACCGAGGCCCCCAGCCTCGGCCCGGAAGACCTCGATGCCGGCGGCAACCTGGTGGTCCCGCCCTTCGTCGAACCGCACATCCACCTGGACGCCACCCTCACTGCCGGCGAGCCGCGCTGGAACATGAGCGGCACGTTGTTCGAAGGCATCGAGTGCTGGGGCGAACGCAAGGCCACCATCACCCAGGAAGACACCAGCACCCGCGCCAAGAAAACCATCCAGGCCCTCGCCGCCCATGGCATCCAGCATGTGCGCACCCACGTCGACGTGACCGACCCCGAACTCACCGCCCTCAAGGCAATGCTGGAGGTGCGCGAGCAAAGCCGTCACTTGATCGACATGCAGATCGTCGCGTTCCCCCAGGAAGGCATCGAGTCCTACCGCAACGGCCGCGAGCTGATGGAAGAAGCGATCCGCATGGGTGCCGACGTGGTGGGCGGCATTCCCCACTTCGAATACACCCGCGACCAGGGCGTCAGCTCGGTGAAGTTCCTGATGGACCTGGCCGAACGTACCGGGTGCCTGGTGGATGTGCATTGCGACGAAACCGACGACCCGCATTCGCGTTTTCTCGAAGTGCTCGCCGAAGAAGCCCGCAGCCGCGACATGGGCGCCCGCGTCACCGCCAGCCATACCACGGCGATGGGCTCCTACGACAACGCCTATTGCGCCAAGCTGTTCCGCCTGCTCGGGCACTCGGGCATCAGTTTTGTCTCTTGCCCGACCGAAAGCATCCACCTGCAAGGCCGCTTCGACACCTTCCCAAAACGCCGCGGCGTCACCCGGGTCAATGAGCTGCTCGAAGCCGGGATGAATGTGTGTTTCGGCCAGGACTCCATCGTCGACCCGTGGTATCCATTGGGCAACGGCAACATCCTGCGGGTGCTGGAAGCGGGGCTGCATATCTGCCACATGCTCGGCTATCGCAACCTGCAAAGCGCCCTCGACCTGGTCACCGACAACAGCGCCAAGGCCATAAACCTGGGCGAGCGCTACGGACTGGAACCGGGCCGCCCGGCGAACTTGCTGATCCTTTCAGCGGACAGCGATTACGAAGTAATTCGCAGCCAAGGGTTGCCGCTCTACTCGATTCGCAATGGCGAAGTGCTGATGAAGCGGCAAATGCCGGTGGTGGAGTTTGCCCAGCAGCCTGGCTGACTGCCACAAGGGATACATTCATTTTGTGCCCGCCGAATATCTACTGTGGGAGCGAGCCTGCTCGCGATGGCGGTGGGGCAGCTGCATTGATGTTCGATGTACTGCCGCTATCGCGAGCAAGCTCGCTCCCACAGGGGATCTGTGTCGTACATTCATTTCGTGCCCGCCGAACATCTACTGTGGGAGCGAGCTTGCTCGCGATGACGTCGTTGGCCGCGCCGCACCAAACAACCTGACCCGCACCAGCTCCCCCGCCTCTTCCTCCAACAAGATCGGCGCAGTACCGCCGGGCATCACCACCCTCACCGCCCCCGCTTTCACCCAACCCACCCGCCAGGCGGCACTGGCCACGGCGCTGGCGCTGGTGCCCGAGGACGCGGTAGGGCCTTCGCCCCGCTCAAACACCCGGGCGGCGATCTGCCCTTCGGCTTCGAGCCTGGCCCATTGCAGATTCACCCCCCTGGGGCATGGAACACCAGCCCCACTGGGCGCCGCATAAGCGATGCGGGTCAAGCCCCGTGACAGCGCCGCAGCACGCATCTGCGCATTGCTTGGCAACGCCTCGCCCTTCTCCACCAGCGTCACGCAATGCGGATTGCCCATGCTCACGAACTGACTGTTGCCCCACGCCGGGTCCAACCGTTCAAGCGCCGCCACACGGCTGACATCACGCTGGTTGAACATCACCCCCTCGACCTCTTGGGCAGCAACGGCCTGAGGCCCGAACAGCGGTTTGCCCAGGTCCAGCCAGAAACCTTGCACCCCTTCGAATCCAGCGGCGCGAACCGAGGTGTGCAGCGGTGACAAGCCGTCGGGTTTATCGTGATGAACCTGCAGCACGCAATCACCAGGCGCCGCCATCAAGCCTTGTTCTTGCAGGGCCTGGGAGAAAATCGTCAAGCCATTGCCACTGCGCTCGGCCAATGTCCCGTCGGTATTGACGATCAACAGATCAAAGGGTGGCTCATTCTGGAACGGGCCAATCAGCAAACCATCACTGCGATGGGCCTTGGCATCCGGCGGCGCTTCGCCCGGCGTCCAACTGCAAAAGGCATGCACCGCCGCGACCGCCCAATTTTCGCAAGCCTGTGCGGCCTGGGCGGCTGACTGGGGCAGATCGATGCCGAGGTCGCGGACCTGCTGCGGTGAAGCGACTCCATAGATATTGCCGCGCGCGTCATAAAACTTCGTCATGGACCAGACCCAATATCAACCAGCAAGAGCCGCTACTTTATAGGCCCAGCCAGCGAATAACACAGGGGAACAAGCTTTCACACGCTTCATCTCACCCCACGGACACCGGTGCCTCCTCCAGCGCGAGCTGAATCTGTCGATGAAAATGCTGCAACGCCGGTTCGTGACGGCCGAACGTCAGGCATTCTTGGGCGCCGGAACGCAGGCCTGGCTGGATACGCTCACTGATCGCAAAGTCCTCCCCGTCCACGGTCTCGATCAATAACGCCAGGTTCTTGTCCCAGTACTCACGCTCGCGAACGGACGTGGCGGCATGCGGTGTATAGAGCGACACCTGGGCCGTGCATCGATCGGGACGCTCCTGGCTGGGGTAAACCTGCCAAGTCTCCAGGTGGTCGGCCTGCCAGAGCAGGAGGGTATTGGGAAACAGCCAATACATGATCAGTGAGTGTTTGAGCAGGCTCCATTGCTCGATGGGCTGGTCGCGCATCTGCAGGATCGAACGGCGTGGCATGATCAGGCGCCCATGGCGGTCGAAGGCTTCGAACAGGCTGACGGAGGGTAGGAAGTTCGGGAGGACTGTCCTGCGGTGCACGAACGGGAAATGCCAGTTCTCCAGAAAGGTCTCTATGACCATCTTCCAGTTGAACGACCGGTGGAGCTGAAGGCGTCGATAGAGCACGAACGTCTCGAAACGATAGGCGGCTATTTCCTGGTTCAAGCCTCCCAGCAACGCCAGTGGTTCCATAGCGCGACCGGGGCTTGGGCTGACCCAAATCAACCCATGCTGCTCAAACACCGCCAGGCGCGTCAGGTCGCGTTCGGCACAACCCAACCCCTGGAAACCGTCGGCAGGCACCAGTTTCTTCAGCCGACCGTGCAGGTCATAGCGCCAACCGTGGTAAGGACACGTCATCGACCTTGCCAGCGTACCGTTACCCTCCAGTAATCGTGCACCGCGATGGCGACAGACATTGATGACCGCATTAAGCCCACCCTCTGGCAGACGGATGATGACAATGGGCACGCCGCTCAGGTCGTCGGTCAGATAAGCACCCGGGCCGGACAGTTCACAGGACAAGCCCACCATCAGTGGGCCGGAACGAAAGAGCCGGGCCTGCTCACGGCCAAGATGCTCTGGACAGGTGTAACTCGATACCGGGTTGACAGAGCACGACGCCGCCAGGCTGGTGCCGTTACGGTCGATCAAGTCCAGAAGCTGGTTCGCCAGTCTGAGTTGAGTTGGATGATCCATCATCATCTCCAGCACGCCCCTGAACCTAATTCGTCCGGGTTGTTGTTCAAGAAGTCTTCTTCATACTCGCAAACTATCGCGTCGTAACCTGTCAGGTTCGACAGGTGCGCTGCTGCCTGGGGACCCCGTACCGTGGGCACGCAAGCTCCCAACACAAGGAGGCCCCATGAACAGCAAACATCCCTCCAAGCCCATGGCCGAGCTCTACCGCGAAGGCCGAAAGCACTTCATCGAACTGGTGCCGGACGGCGGCGCACGACTCGACGCGTTGTTCCATACCGCGCCGGGGCTCGGCGAGTTGGCGGTGGGCGTGGTGTACGGCCACTTGCAGAGTCGTCCAGGCCTGGACCCGCGCCTGCGAGAGGCCGCGACACTGGTCGCCATCGTCGCGGCCGGCATGACAGGCCCGCCCTTGAGCGTGCACTTCAAGACCGGCATGGCCTCGGGCCTGGCTTCGGGAGAAATGGTCGAACTGGTGACGCAGGCTTCGGCGTTCACCGGGTTCCCCAGGGCGGTCGCAACGGCCGATCAACTCAATCGGTTATTCGAAGAAGCCGGCCTTGTCTCGCCACCGCCGCCAACGCCGCGAGAAGTGACGCTGGCATTTTGCGAAAGCGTGCGCAAGGGCCGAGCCCCCATCCGGGTCTCCCTCCAGATCAAGCGATTGTTGCGCCAGGCCGAACGCTTGTCGGCCCAGGCAACGTCGGCCCGAAACGTGATTGTTGAATGTTTCGATGACCAGCAGGCAATCCCCATCGTGCTTATTTATTTTGAGGTGGAGGCGGAACACGTGGTGAGCATCAGGCTGTTCAAGGAGCAGTGACCCACTGTGTTCAAGAAGAGTACGTCAGGCCGTCGGCACCTTGGGGTCGCGGTGCGGTCAGTGGATATGCAAGCATAGGCCCCCTGCCTGCATCACCGCACCGCACGAAAGCCAAGGACGTTTCATGACTGCCATTACGCCCCCGCCCACCTTTATTCCCGGACGCCTGGAACAGATGTCCACCCGCATCGCCTATCTCATCGCCGGCATCGGCATCGCCGCCTGGGCGCCGCTGGTGCCTTACGCCAAGGTCCGGGCGAACCTGGATGAAGGCACCCTCGGCTTGCTGCTGCTGTGCCTTGGGGGCGGGTCGATCCTGGCGATGCCGATTTCCGGTGCGCTGGCGACGCGGTTCGGCTGCCGTCGGGTGCTCAGCGGCGGCACGATCCTGATCTGCCTGGCGTTGCCGTTGCTAGCGACGATGACCTCCCTGCCCTGGCTGGTGGCTGCGCTGTTCCTGTTTGGCGCCGGGCTCGGCACCGTGGACTCGACCGTGAACCTGCAAGCGGTGATCGTCGAGCGAGCCAGCGGCAAGACCATGATGTCGGGTTTCCACGGCATGTTCAGCCTGGGCGGGATCATTGGCGCAGCCGGGGTGAGCGCCCTGCTCGGCCTGGGACTTTCGCCGCTGGGGGCGACGTTGGTGGTCAATGGGGTGCTGTTGGTGGCGTTGTTCAAGGCGGCGCCGCACCTGTTGCCGTATGGCAGTGAAAGCTCGGGACCGGCGTTTGCCATTCCCCATGGCGTGGTGCTGTTTATCGGCATCCTGTGTTTCATCGTGTTCCTGGCTGAAGGCGCGGTGCTGGACTGGAGCGCGGTGTTCCTGACCACCGAGCGCGCGGTGGATACCGCCTATGCCGGGTTGGGTTATGCCGCGTTCGCCCTGACCATGACCGTCGGCCGCCTGACCGGCGACGCGGTGGTGCATCGCCTGGGCGCCAAGCGCGTGATCATCTATGGCGGGTCGATCGCAGCCGCGGGGTTCCTGCTGGCGACCCTCGCACCGATGTGGCAAGCAGCGTTGCTGGGGTATGCGTTGGTGGGCGCGGGCTGTTCGAACATCGTGCCGGTGTTGTACACCGCTGTCGGCAAACAGACCCTGATGCCGGAAGCGATTGCCGTGCCGGCCATCACCACCATCGGCTACGCCGGCATCCTCGCCGGCCCGGCGCTGATCGGCTTCGTCGCCCATGGCAGCAGCTTGAGCATTGCCTTCGGGCTGATTGCGCTGTCGCTGGTGGCGGTGGCGGCCAGTGGGAAAGTGTTGAAGGTCTGAGGCCTGGCACCGCTTGTCGAGGCCTTATCCCATTCCCTGTGGCGAGGGAGCTTGCTCCCGCTCGGCTGCGAAGCAGTCGTAAACCTGTGGATGCGGTGTTCAGTAGGTTTTGGGGCCGCTTCGCGGCCCAGCGGGAGCAAGCTCCCGCGCCACAGGATGGTACTCAGCCCCAAGAACTGTATTTCAGCCCCTGGAAATTGAGTCCAGAGGAGCCTGATCCTCGATCAGAACCCCACACTCGCCTGCACAAAGAACGTGCGTGGTGCGCCGACGTAGATGCCCGAGTTGTTGTCGCTGGAGCGGGTGTAGTACTGGTGGTCGAACAGGTTTTTCACCCCGGCGCCGACTTTCAGGTTCGACAGTTGCTCGCCGAAGTCATAGCCGGCGCGCACGTTCCAGAGCACATAGCCCGGCATGTCGCCGTATTGCCCATCGGCGGTGCCATCGGTGATGTAGTCGCCGCTGAAGCTGCCATCGGCGTTCACGCTGTTGCCGGGTGAGCGTTGCTTGGACTGGACGAAGGCGTCGAGATTATAGGTCCAGCGATTGACCTCGTACCGCAGGCCCATGTTGGCCACCTGGCGGGAATAGAACGGCAGGTCACGGCCCTTGACGCTGGGGATCTCACCTTCGTACGTCGCCCGGGTGTAGGTGAAACCGGCGGTGGCGGTGAGGCCTTCAAGGCGCGGGTCGAGCGCGGCCATGTCGTAGTGCACGGAAGCTTCCAGGCCCTGGTGCTTGGTCGCGCCCATGTTGGTCCAGCCCACGTCGTTGCTGATGTATTGCAGTTCGTCGTCGAAATCGATGTAGAACAGCGTCACTTCCCCGCCCCACACGTCATCGTTGTAACGCGTTCCGATCTCGTAGGTCTTGGCCTTTTCCGGGCTCAAGCCGTTGGCAGTGTTGTTGCCGTCGCCGCCCTGGCCGAGCTGGAAGTATTGCAGGCTGCCGAACGAGGTTTCGTAGTTGGCGAACAGCTTCCAGGCGTCCGACAAGTGATACATCACGCTCAGGGCCGGCAGCGGCTCGTTGCTGTCGATGCTGCGGCGTTTTTCCTGCACGGGACGGCCGGCGGTGTCGAGCACCGGACGGTCGTGCCATTCGGTGCTGATGCTTTCGAAGCGGATGCCCGGGGTGATGGTCCAGCTGCCGACATCGATCTTGTCATCGATATACACCGCGTGGGCTTCAGTGCCGCCGGTACGGTCCTGGTAGACGTGGCCGTCGGAACCCGGGCGCACCACCGGTTCGTTATTACGCAACGCCAGGCGGCTGGCTTCTTCGTGCATGCCTTCCTTCAAGTAGCGATAACCGACGCTCGCTTCCTGGGTGGTGGGCCCCAGGTCGAACACGTGGGAGACCCGAGGCTCGATGCCGAAGGTGTAATAGGTGCGCGGGTAGGACACCAGGTTGCGCTGGTCCCGGGAGGCAATGGTGCTGCCACGGTAGCTGTCGGAGTAATAGGTCAGCACCTCGGCCTGGGTGCGCTCGTTGATCTCGCGGATCCACTTGAACGACACGTCCTTGCGCCGGCCGCTGAAGTTGTCCCAGTCGCGGTCGGACTGGTACGGGTCGGCGTCATATTGGGCCTGGGTCAGGCCACCGGGCATGTCGGCCTTGGCGTCGTAGTAGTGGAAATTCAGCGAGAAGTCGTCGACGTCGGTCGGTGCCCAATGGGTCTTGAGGATCACGTCGTCGATGTCGTTGCCGTTGTTGCTCTGGCGATAGCCGTTACCGTTGACGCCCGAATACAACAGCGCCACGCCCAGGCCGTTGTCGGCGGTGCCACCGAGGAAGGCCGTGTCGATGTGCTTCCAACCGCCGCGCTGGGAGGTTTCCAGGGTGGTGCCGATTTCACCAGTGGCTTTTTCCGGAATGGCACGGGTTACGAAGTTGATCACCCCGCCGACGTTCTGCGGCCCATAGCGCACGGAACCGGCACCGCGCACCACGTCGATGCTCTCCAGGTTGCCCAAGGAAATCGGCGCCATGGACAGTTGCGGCTGGCCGTAGGGCGCGAATGCCGCCGGTACGCCGTCGATCAACACCGTGGAGCGTGGCGACAAGCGCGAGGTCAGGCCGCGCACGCCGACGTTCAGGGAAATATCGCTGCCGCCGGTGCCGTTGGCGTCCTGGACCTGCACACCGGGTACGCGTCGCAGCACATCGCCGAGGTTCATGGCGCCCTGCTCCACCATCGCTTCGCGGCGGATCACCGTACGCGCACCGGGGTGGTTCTGCACCACCTCGGCATTGGCGTCGCCGAGCCAGTCACCGACCACCTGGATCTCAGTGGCGCCCAGCTCCAGCGGGCCAGCGCTGGAGGCTGAGGGCGCCGGCAACACGGTCGCCGAACCCTTATCGATCTGGTATTGCAGGCCGCTGCCCTGGAGCAATTGGCGCAAGGCCGCTTCCGGGGACAGGTTGCCGTCCACCGCCGGCGCTTGCTTGCCCGCTACCAGCTCGGGGTTGAAGAACACCTGCAACGCGGTTTGCTGGCCGAGCTGGCTCAAGGCTTGGCCCAACGGCTGCGCCTGGATGTGAATGGCGGTGGCGGCCTGGTCGGCGAACGCCTGGGGCACTGCGGCGCTGCCCGCCAGGGTCAGGGCCAGCGGCAGCCAGCGTGCCGGGGTACGGTTGTGGTGTGTGGCGGTTTTGTTCACGTCGAACCTTGTCCTGTTGATCGCAAGAATACGCATCTGTTAATGCAAACCAGTTGCAGTTGGACAAGAAGACGATGAACTCGGAAAAAACCTGAATCTATTTCGCAATTATTTCCTGGCTGCCGTCATCCAGGGTGCGCACGGCCACCGGCAGGATGTTCGGCAGCGCCTTGAGCAGTGCCTCGGGATCGTCGGCACGGAACACGCTGGTCAGGCGCAGGTTACCCTCCATCGCGCTGCCGACCCGCAGGGGCTGGGTGCGATAGCGGGAGACTTCTTCAACCACATCCTTGAGCGGCGCGTTGTCGAACACCAGCTTGCCGCTGCGCCAGGCGGTGAGCGTCTCGGCGTTGACCGCGTAAGGCGCGGTGACTTGGCCCTGGGCATCGATCTGGGTGCCGAGACCCGCCGTCAGGCTGACGAACTGAGCCGGCGGCGCGGCGCGTCCCTGGACCTTGACGCGGCCCTGGGCCACCGCAATCCGAGTCTTATCGACGTCACGGCGCACATCGAAGCGCGTTCCGGTCACCGTCACCTGGCCGTTGCCCGTCTCGACGGTGAAGGGTCGGCCCGCATCATGCTCGACCGTGAACAAGGCCTCGCCTTCGGCCAGTTCCACCCGGCGTTGACGGTGTGCGAATTCAATCCGCACGCGGCTGCGGCTGTTGAGGTCGATCACCGAGCCGTCCGGCAGGGCAATATGCCGACGCTCGCCGAAGGCGGTGGCGTATTCGCCGCTGTAGTCGGTGGAAGAACTCAGGCCGCTGAACAGCCCCAACCCCAGCGCCACCGCGAACACCCCGGCGGCGACGGCGTAGCGCAACAGCGGCCGACGCTTGGGACGTTCGGCAGGTGGTTCGCACAACGCTTGCAGGCGTTCCTTGGGCAGCAGGTCGGTGGCGCTCCAGATGCCCTGGAGCAACTGGATTTCGTCGCGGTGATTGGGATGTTCGTCCAGCCAGGCGTTGAAAGCCTGGCGCTCCTCGATACTCATGGCGGGCGCTTGCAAACGCACGAACCAATGCGCCGCCGCGTCGCGAACCCTGTCCTGCCCGCACGGGCATTCACGGCTATCCATCATGGAAGGTCCTGTGGCTCAGGTGAAAGAGGGCGACGGATCATTGGCCTGGCCCGTCCAGGCGATCGCGCAGATGCCGCAGGGTGCGGATCATATACTTTTCCACCATGTTTTTTGACAGGCCCAGGCGCTCGGCGATTTCCGCCTGGGTCAGGCCTTCGATCTTCTGCCAGACGAACACCGTGCGGCAGTTGGCAGGCAACTCGGCAAGCGCCCGCTCGATGGAGTCCGCCAGTTGGATCGCGTGCATGAAATGCTCCGGGTCGCCCGAAAACGACAGACCAGGGTCGATGACTGCCTCTTCCATGGCCCCCCGTCGAGCTTCGCGCCGATAGCCATCCACTGCAATGTTGCGCGCCGTCTGATGCAAATAGGCCCGCGGCTGCTCGACCTCGCTCGAATCGGCCTCAAGCACCCGTACGAAGGTGTCGTGGGCCAGATCCTCGGCCTGCTGGCGATTGCGCAGGCGACGGGTCCAGGTGCCGATCAACTCTTCGTAATGCTCGAAAAAGCCGGGTCTGCGGGGCAGCTTGGGGATCATCACGGCGCGCTGTGGAAACGGGGCGTGAATAGTAATGCTTCCTATTAATAGGAAGCAAACGCCGTCCGACCGCCTGACATAAAAATAATGTGGGAGCGGGCTTGCTCGCGAAGGGGGGCGCCCAGTCGCCGCATCTGGCGCCGGGCCAGCCGCGTTGGGGGGCCCGCCCGCTCCCCCACGGGCCCGCGCGGG
>NZ_JABAEE010000127.1:0-11641 GCF_023701885.1 Pseudomonas sp. CG7
CGGCTCCCGCCCTTCCTGCCTCGCCGGCGGCCGCGCCCTGGTTTAACACAGACTGATACCGGCAGGGTGGAAAGCGCATCTTAGCGCTTTCCACACGGTCTGGTGGTACGGGTCAATCAGTCTTCGCTGTCGGCCTGGCGGCGTTCAGTGGCTTCCTTGGGCTCGGGTTGCTGGGCGTCAGGTTGCCCTCCGGCTTGTAGCGTGGTCGTCTGCTCAGTGTCGTGCAGGCTTGGGAAGGGGAGATTAGGGATCTCGTGCATTTCGCGCTCCTCGCAAAGTCTGTGGATAGATCTGGTAGATCCGCGCTTTTACAAAGCCTGGGCAGGATACAGCAGGAGAAATGACAAAAAGACTTTTAAATCCCATCGCGCCGACAAAAGGGATTGTCTGGACAGGTCATGTCCAGTCAGCAAAAAACGATCCCGCTACCGGTGGTCGCCACCGCTCAAGAACACCCCGTACAGGCCGATGATTTGCACATATCCTCCCCATTCCGTTGCAACTGTGGACCCCGGACATGGAGGTTCTTCATTTGAAGAGATCGACTCCATGTTTCTACAAAAATCCCTGAGAGCACAGATTCTCGCCCTGCTCAGCGGCAGCCTGCTGGCCATGTTGCTGATTGCCCTGGCGTCCTTTCACTTCCTTTCCGATGGCATCCAGAATTATCGTCAACTGCTCGACGGTCCGTTGCGTGCGTCGCAATTGATCGACGAGGCCAACCTGCAATTCAAGGTGCAGGTCCAGGAGTGGAAAAACGTCCTGTTGCGCGGCAAGCAGCCAGCGGACCTGGATAAATACTGGAAGCAATTCGAGGCACGCCAGAGCGATGTCCAGGGCATCCTTGGCCAGTTGACGACCCACGAAGGTGTCCCGGCGCAAATCAAGACACGTATCGAGCGTCTGCGGGGCGAACATGCCCAGTTGGGCGCGGCCTACCAGAAGGGCCGTGATGCGTTTGTGGCGGCGGGCGGCGACGCGGCGGCGGGCGATGCCGCGGTCAAGGGCGTGGACCGCGCGGCCAGTGAGCAGATGAGCGAGTTGGTGGTTGAGCTGCATAAGCTGGGCGACGAGCAATCGGCGCTGATCAGTGCGGGTGCCGACCGCACGATCATGCTGGGTACGGTGATCATGCTCGCCTCAGGGCTGCTGGTCGGGTTGTTGAGTGTGTGGCTGGTCAACCGCAACCTGGTGCAGCCTATCCGTAACCTGATCGCGTACGTGACTCAACTGAGCCGCGGGCGTTTCGCCGAGCGTGTGACGAGCACGCGCCAGGATGAATTGGGCGACCTGGCCCTGGCGGCCAATACGCTGCGCGATTTCCTTGCTGAAACCTTCACGCGCTTGCAACGCAGTGCCACGGAGCTGGACAGCGCCAGCGGTGAGCTCAATGCGATTGCCAGCCTGATGAGCCAAGGCACCAGCGAGCAATTCGAACGCACCGATCAAGTCGCGACCGCGATGAACGAGATGTCCGCCACCGCCCAGGAAGTTGCCCGTCATGCCGCCGATGCGGCGCAGGCTGCCGATGCTGCCGATCATTCGGCGCAGCAGGGCGAGAAAGTGATGCAGGGCACGATCCACACCATCACCCAAATGCGTGGCGAAATTGCCAACACCGCCACGGTGATCCGGCGCCTGGAAGCCGACAGCGGACGCATCGGCAAGGTGCTGGAAGTGATCCGCGGGATCGCCGAGCAGACCAACCTGCTGGCCCTCAACGCTGCCATCGAAGCAGCACGGGCGGGTGAGGCCGGGCGTGGTTTTGCGGTGGTCGCCGATGAAGTCCGCAGCCTGGCCCAGCGCACGGCGTCGTCCATCATCGAGATCAACCAGATCATCCAGACGGTTCAAACAGGTGCGGTGGACGCGGCCCAGGCCATCGAAAGCGGCCAGTCGCGCAGTGAGGAAAGTGTCGAGCAGGTGACCCAGGCCGGCGCGATGCTGGAACGCATCACCCAGGCGGTGGAAGCGATCCGCGACATGAACCGTCAGATCGCCACCGCTGCGGAAGAGCAGACCTCGGTGGCCGAGGATATTTCGCGCAACCTGACTGAAATCACCTGCATTGCCAGTACCAACCTCGACAACGTAAAACGCACCGAAGCGGCCAGTCGGGATTTGCACGGGTTGTCGGGGCAGTTGAATGAAGTGACGGCGCGGTTGAGTGCCTGACGGTATGTTCCTGATGCAGTAGCCCACCTGTGGCGAGGGAGCTTGCTCCCGCTGGGCTGCATAGCAGCCCCAAAGCCATTCAGCGCGGTGCATCAGGAATAAGATGGTTGGCAGATTTTACGACTGCTGCGCAGCCGAGCGGGAGCAAGCTCCCTCGCCACAAAAGCTCATACGGGCGTGAAGTGAGTAGGGGGGCAGAGGATCACTCTCAATAATCGCGACGCTTGCGAAAGGCCCATCGGCCTGCAATCACGGTGAAGGTCGCCACCAGCGCTACCAGGATCCAGAAGCCCTCGGGATCTTCGGCCAGTGGCACGCCGCCGACGTTCATGCCGAAGAAACCGGCAATGATGTTGATAGGCAACGCCAGCACCGTGACCACCGTCAAGGTGAACAGCGTGCGGTTGCTTTGTTCGTTGAGGTTGGCGGCGATCTCTTCCTGCAGCAATTTGATCCGTTCGCCCAGGGCGGTGAGGTCGTTGATGATCAGGGCGAACTCCTCGGTGGACTTGCGCAGCTCCTTGACGTCTTCCTTCTGCAACCATTGCGGCGGGCGGTTGAGCAGGCGCAGCAACGAGCCCGGCTCCAGGGCCAGCAGGCGTTGCAGGCGTACCAGCACGCGGCGCTGGCTGCCCAGCTCGGCGCGGTTGTTGGACACGCGCGAAGACAGCAATTGGTCTTCGATCTGGTCAACGCTGAGGCTGGTCTTGCGCACGATCTGGGTCAGCACTTCGCCTTGGTCGCGCAGCAGATGCACCAGCAATTCCAGCGGCGAGCGAAAGCTCTCGCCGGCCTTGACCGATGAGCGCAGCTTGTCGACCGAGTGCAAGGGTTGCAGGCGCGCACTGATGATCAATCGACTGTGTACGCACACCCACAAGGTGGAGACATCCGAGGACACCAGGTTGCTGAGGTTGAACACCACATCGTTCACCACCGCCAGCAGTGCCGAGTCCACATGTTCGATACGGGTCGATCGCGAGCCTTCGTGCAGGGCTTCGAAGAATTCCTCGGGCAAGGCCAGGTGGCTTTTCATCCAGCGCTCGCAGGCGGCGTGGGCCAGGTTCAGGTGCAGCCAGAGAAACTCGTCGGCATCCTGCGGTTGTTGCAGGCTTTGCAGGGCTTGGGCCGAATCGATTTCCCGGCCGCGCTCGCCGGGGCGAAAACGAAACCCGTAAAGCAGGCCGAACAGGTCCGGATCGCGATGGCTTTGGTCGATGCTGTGGTTCATGAGGGCTCGCTGGCGGGAAGTGCCTGTCGCAGCGGCCACAGGTTCACTTGAGCGGCATCATTGCAGGGTTTTTTGATGGTTGTGTGACAGTTGTGCGGCGTCGTCAGATCGGCGGCGGTTTACAGACGGTCTACGCAAAAAAGCCGCGCAACTCGAAAGTTGCGCGGCTCTTCTTTAACCGATGGATCAAGTGTCTTGCTTGTCGGACAGGACTTTGCCGGTAGTTGCGTCGAAGTCCACGTCAAACTCTTTGCCGTCGGCCGTCTTCAGTTCCACTTCATATTCATAGCCATCGAAATGGTTATCCAGGTCGGTGTCGGTGATGGTCGCGCCTGGGTGCAACTTCAGGGCTTCCGCATTCATCGACTCAAGGGATTTGATCTTGCCGTCCTTGACCAGTTGAGGAATCTGGTCGATTCGTACATCCGCCTGGGCCAGGCCAGCGGTGAGGGTCAGGGCAGCAGCGGTAAACAGGGCAGTCAACGTTTTCATGAGTGCTTTCCTTGGTGTCGTTATTAAGGGTGAGTCGTTTAAGTGGGTTCAGATTATCTGTGGCAACTTAATTCACCCTTAATTCGAAAAATCTTGAAGCAAGTTTCCTGGAAAGGTCTTTCGACTCAGTAGCCGTTCTTTTCCAATAGCTGCGCCACGCTGCCTGTCTCGGGACGCTTGAAGTACTTGAGCAGCTCACTGGCCCGGTTGGTGAAGATGCCATCAACGCCGGCCTCCATCACTTTCTTGAAGTCCACCGGCTCATCCACGGTGTAGACGTGCAACAGCAAACCCTGGTCGTGGGTGTACTGGTTCATCCACGGCTGCACCAGGTCCGAATAGCTCTGGCTGCCGCCATGGGTCAATGCCGCCGAAGGACCGGTGCCGATGGCGCCATGGGCCTTGGCGTACTGGACCCATTGTTCGAACTCGGCCTTGTCCTTGGGCTCCTGCTTGGCGTAATAGACGGCCTTGTCCGTTTCGCCGGACTCGGCAAACGTTACCTTGGACTTGGGTTCGATGTTGCCTTCGCCCACCCACAGCAGCAGGATCTTCGGCACCTTCGGCATCTCTTTGTGCAACAGTTCGAGACTGCTCTATTCAAAGGTCTGCAGCACCACATTGCCCTAGCCCTGGCCGACGCCGGTGGCGCTTTTGGCCAATTTCGACCCAGCGGGGCTCAGCCAACCACGGTCCTGCAGTTTGTCCTTCAGGTCGCGCTCGATGCCGGGGAACAGCTTCGGCTCCTTGGTTTCGATGTACAGCCCCGGTTTATGCAACGGGTTGCCCTCGGCGATGTTGATCACTTCATCGAGGGTGAGGATTTTCTGGCCGACGAACGAAGGGCGGGCGCGGTCCGGGTAGGCGGTGTTGAACCAGCTGCCGGCATCGAGGGTGTTGAGTTCCGCCATGGTGAATTCATTGGCGGTGCTGTCCTTGCGTTCGGGAAACTGGGTCGCGACATCCGTGGTGCGCAGCAGGCTGTCGTCATGCAGGACGAACAACACGCCGTCCTTGCTGCGCTGCAGGTCCAGCTCCAGGTAATCGGCGCCCAGGTCACGGGCCAGCTTGTAGGCGGCGGCGGTGGATTCCGGCGCGTCGAACGAGGCACCACGGTGGGCGATGACTGCCGGGTGTGGAATGCCTTGAAGGGTGGCCAGGGCCTTGGGACTCGGGGCCTCGGAGGCTTGTGTCTGGCTGAAGCCGAGCAACAGGCTCAGCATCAAGGCGCTGCGGGTGAAGGTGACAGGCATGCTCGAGATCCTTTCGTAGAGGAGGCAAAACCTATCTTTTAACAATTGAACGCTGTCGGCGCTATCGCCATACCGACATAAACCTGTGTGAAGCAGATTTTTCCCACCCATTTTTCGGCCGCTTTGCAGTACCCTTGACCGCACCAGTTTCCCCGGCAGAGGGAAACCTTAAAATCTGTTCACTTGCCCTGCGTGTAAACCATCGATCAGACGTCCCGAGGGACGCATCCATGAGGTTTACCATGCGCACCACTTCGACACTCATCTGCCAGGCCGCCGACCAGCTCAAGGGTTTTGTCGGCCTGAACCGCAAGACCGGCCAATACATCGTGCGGTTCAGCGAAGACGCCTTCGGCATGGACGTGGCTGATGACGGCATCATCCCCACCAGCGAATTTGTCTGGGCCCCCGGGGCGGATGGCACCGTGACCCTCAGTCGCGAGCGAATCCAACTGTTGCTGGACCAGAACATCGACGACCGCATCAACCTGACCGAACCTTTGCGGGTGTACATGGCCCGCGGCGACCTGCCGGAAATCAAGGCGGTGCGGCAGTTGGTGGAAGGCTGAAGCCCCCGATCCTGAAGTGAACGGAAACCCTGTGGGGTTCACAAGAATTGTTGGAACGGCACGGTCCTGTGGCCAGAGATGGCTCCCGCTGGGGCGCGCAGCGGCCCCAAAAATTGATGAGCGCTGCGCACTGGAGCGCCAGCCCGGTCAAGCGGGAGCGAGCTCCCTCGCCACAAAAACTTCCCAGCTATAACGCTATAGATTGATCAACGGTGAACACTGTGGGAGCGAGCTTGCTCGCGATGGCGATAGGTCAGTCACAGTGATGTTGGCTGATCTACAGCTATCGCGAGAAGGTCGCTCCCACAGGGACTTTTGTCCTGGCATCAGGTTGGGCGTTGGAAGGCATAGTCCCGTTCAACCTTGCACACCCTCGTCTGGCATTGGGTATACCAGATGGAGCGGCCTCGCTCACGAATCGCGCTGTGTTCGGGATGTTGCTTCCAGGCCAGGATCGCCGCTTCATCACGCCAATAGGACACGGTAATCCCCAGACCATCGTCGCCACGGGCCGATTCAACGCCTAAAAATCCAGGTTGTTCCCGAGCAAGGGCCAGCATGCGCTCGGCGGCTTCGGCGTAGCCTTGGTCCCCCTCGGTACGCAGGGAGGTAAAAATCACTGCGTAATAATGAGCGCTCATGACATTTGCCTGGCGCAGGCTTCGACAAACGCGCTGACCAGCGGTGGCACGCGGCCTTCCAGTGCGGCCCGTTCAGGCTGGAACAGCGTGGCGACAAAGAACGGATGGTCTTGCAGTTCCACCGCTCGCAAGTCACCGGCCGAATCCCGGGCAACGGCGTGCAGGCGCTGGCTCAGCAAGTCTCTTTCAAAGTCTGGATTGACCCCGAAGCGGCAATGGTAGCCCTCGAACGCGGTCTGTCGGCCGTAGGCCGTGGCAATCAACGAGCCCGCATCGAACTGGAGGCTGTCGATGGTTTCGACCAAGGCACAGTTCAGCGGTGTCAGCAGCGCCCGTTCAGCCTCTGGAGAGGTTTCACCATGGACGGCATCGACCCAACCCATCACGTGACGGGCATATTCCAGCACGGCGTGCTGAAAACCGCCGCAAGTGCCCAGGAAAGGGCGACGCTGTTCGCGGGCAAAACGAATGGCCAGCACGGCACCGGCTTCGTTTTGGTAGGGGCTGCCGGGCACGCACCAGACACCGTCGAAATCTTCCAGCACGGCGGTGTCGGCGATGAGTGACGTTGCCAGCCATTGGAAGCGAATGGCCTGGCCGGTTTGTGTGCCCGCCAGCTCAAGTGCGAGGGGAATTGCCCGGTGAGCGGTGATCTGAGGGTCGTGGTCGCCGATCAGGGCGATGTTTAAAGGACGTTGATTTTCCATGGGAGGCTCGCCGCTTGTTGATTCCTGGTGGCCACTATAGATTGGCGTTCACGCAATCAATATTGGCGTTTACCCAAGTGATCAATGCAGCGACGCACTATCGTCTGGACTACCCCGACCTGTCCCTGATCCTCGCGCTGGTCCGTGGCGGCTCGCAGGCCCGGGCCGCTCGGCTGCTGCAGGTGGACGTGTCGACGGTGTTTCGTTCGGTACGTCGATTGGAAGCGGCCCTGGGTCAACCCTTGTTCGAAAAAAGCCGTTCCGGGTACTTGCCAACGAGCCTGGCCCAGGCGTTGGCTGAACAAGCAGAGCGCGCCGAGCAGGCGTTGGAGGCGGCGCGGGTGGGGGTGGAGCAGGGCGGCGAAGTCATCAGCGGGACGGTACGCCTGACGTGCAGTGATTCAGTCTTGCAAGCGTTGCTGCTGCCGGCTTTAGCGCGTTTCATGCCTGCCTATCCGGCGTTGACCCTTGAGTTGAGCACTTCGAACGACTTCGCCAACCTGAACCGCCGCGACGCCGACATTGCGTTGCGACTGACCCGTACGCCGCCAGAACACCTGGTCGGTCGCAACCTGGGCAAGGTGACTTACCGGGTATGCGCCAGCGCCACGTATCTGCGCTCGGTAGAGGCGGGTGACTTGGCTTCCATGATCTGGATCGCGCCAGACGATTTCCTTCCGGATCACCCCACCGTGGCCTGGCGGCGCCAGCATCTGCCCGGCGTGATGCCTGCTTATCGCTGCAACAGCATGCTCTCGGTCACCGAACTGGTGCGGGCTGGGTTAGGCGGTGCGGCGCTGCCGGACTTTCTGATCGACGAACGCCAGGGCCTGATGCCCCTTGGCGAGTCGCTGGAGGGATACGATACGGCGCTGTGGCTCCTGACCCGCCCGGACTGTCGGGCCTTGCGCTCGGTGGTGACCTTGTTCGATGAGCTGGGGCGCAACCTGCGCTGGGGTTGAGTTTCAGGCCTGGTAACGACTCAAGAACATGTCGAGGGCCGATTCGACGACTTGGGTTTGCTCCTCCTGGGTCAGGCTCGGTTGCCCCATCGAAACCTGCGGCCAGAAAGCGAATGTCTTGAGCAGCCCATGCATTTGTTGGGCGGCAAAGGCCGGCTCCACGGGTTTCAATCGGCCATCGGCCTGGGCCTGGCGAATCCAGGCGGTCAGGCCTTCCTCACGCTGGCCCATGCGCGAGACCATGTCCTGGGCGCGCTCCGGGGAGTGAATGGTTGCGGCGATGGCGATGCGCGCCAGGTCGAGGAAATTTTCGTCCGCCAGCAGATGCAGTTTGGCTTGCAGCAACGTTTGCAGTTGCTCCCGTAGCGGCGTTTGCGGGCTGTAGGGCATGTCCTGTTCTGCGGTGATGCTGTTCCATAACCGATTCAGGATTTCGGCAAACAGCGCTTCCTTGCTCGGGAAATGGTTATACACCGTGCGCTTCGATACGCCGGCGGTCGCCGCGATCCTGTCCATGCTGGTGATCTCGAAACCGCTGCTACGGAATTCAGCAATCGCGGCCTGGAGGATGGCTTCGCGTTTTCGCTCGGTAAGGCGCTGCGGTACGGTCATGGGCATTCGTCGGTTGAGAGGAGAGAACTTACACTCGGCAGTTTACTTGCTCCCGGGATTCATGCAATCTGGAAACTACACCGAGTGGTGTAGGTTTTCGTCTGACGGCTATGCGTGCATGCAACGGCCATCCAGCGTCCCACAACGACGAAGCGCAATGGCGACGACGTCCTTGGAGTTATCGCACCATGACCATCCCCTCTCTTTCGACCGATAGCCCGCCTGCCCACGATTCATCCCGGCAAGAGCAGGGCAAGTATCGCAATCATGCCTACACGCCGCGGGAAGGCTTTGGCACCACCCTGCGCATCATCTGGAACATGATCTTTCACAAGCCGCATTCCACTCGCCCTGCAGGTGCCATCGACGTTCGACCGCTGACGCGCGCCGCGCTGCTGGCCGCGCCGAACCACAGCGTCTTCCGTCTTGGCCATTCCACCGTGCTGCTCAAGCTGCGGGATAAATTCTGGCTGACAGACCCGGTGATCTCCGAACGTGCCTCACCCGTGCAATGGGCCGGACCGAAGCGTTTCCATCAGCCGCCCATCAGCCTGGACGAGTTGCCGCCCATCGAAGCGGTGATCCTTTCCCACGATCATTACGACCACCTCGATCATCAGGCCATTCTCAAGCTAGCGACCACGACCCGCCACTTCCTGGCGCCCCTGGGCGTGGGCGACACCCTGGTCAAATGGGGCGTCGACGCCAGCAAGGTACGTCAGCTGGACTGGTGGCAAGGCACTGAGGTGGACGGCATCGAGTTCATCGCCACGCCCTCCCAGCACTTTTCCGGACGCGGCCTGTTCGACAGCAACAGCACTTTGTGGGCGTCGTGGGTGATGATCGACGGCGCCACGCGAATTTTCTTCAGTGGCGACACCGGTTACTTCGAGGGTTTCAAACGCATCGGCGAACAATACGGCCCCTTCGACCTGACGCTGATGGAAACCGGCGCCTATAACGTTGACTGGCCCCATGTCCACATGCAGCCGGAGCAGACCTTGCAGGCCCATATCGACCTCAAGGGCCGTTGGCTACTGCCGATCCACAACGGCACGTTCGACCTGGCGATGCATGCCTGGTATGAACCCTTCGACCGCATCCTGGCCTTGGCCTGGGAACGCAACGTTTGCATCACCACACCGCAAATGGGCGAAGCTTTCACCCTGACGCAGCCGCAACGTGGCCGCGCCTGGTGGCTGGATGTGGACCCCTCGACCTATCAGGACCAGGCCGGTATCGCCTAGAACCTGCTCCGCGGGGGTCATTCGATCATCGCGTAATCGGAACGCCCCATGGGGTCCGGCGTCGCGCCCTTGATGTTCATGCCGCGCCCCGGTGCGAAGCCGGGGAAGAACACCAGGCCTTCCGCCTCCAGGCGAAACGCCAGGGCCAGGCGGGTGACATCGAGCAATTCGCCACCGGCCTCAAAGCGGCGGATGGCCCGAACCGAGACGCCGGATTGCCGGGACAGCTCCTCGACACTCCAGCCCAACATGGCTCGCGCCTGTGCACAGTGGGCGGGGGTGAACTGATAGACAGCGATGCGTTCCAGGGTGGTTTTGATTGCGAGAGAGGCCATGGGGTGCTCCAAAGCTGTGGGATTAAAAAACACTGTGTTTTTGTACAGTTGTTTTGAATCCCGATCAATCTCATTTTTTTGATCAATGACCGGCGGTCTTCGCCAACCAAGCGCTCGGCGCGTGACCCAGTACCCGACGGAACATGGTGGAGAACGCAGCGGGACTGTCGTAGCCCAGGTCCAAGGCTATGCGTGTCACCGAATCCCCTTCAGCCAGGCGGGCCAACGCCGACATCACACACGCCTGCTGCCGCCACTGGCTGAAACTCAGCGCGGTCTGCCGGCTGAACAGGCGATTGAATGAGCGCAGGCTGATGTGCAATTGCGCCGCCCATTCCACGGGCGAGGCATGGGCGTCGGGGTGTTCCAGGAGCGCCTGGCACAGGCTGAGCAGGCGAGGATCCTTGGGCAGCGGAAGGTGCAGTGGCAGGTGGGTGCTGCGCAGCAACTCGTGTAGTAGCAGATGAATCAACGCCCCGTCCCGACCCGCCTCGTCGTAGTCCGGCGCAAGCTCGACGGCCTCCATCAGCAACTGGCGCATCAGGGGCGACACACTGATGACCTGGCACTGCGTGTCCATGGCCATAACCGCGTCCGGTTCGATGTACAGGCTGCGCGTACTCACGCCCAGCATCAGCACTTCATGATCGACCCCCGGCGGAATCCACACCGCCCGTTGCGGCGGCACCACCCAATTGCCGTCCGCCGTGCTGACCTGCATGACCCCGGTGGCACCGTAGAGCAACTGCGCGCGGCGATGGCGATGCAACGGCAGTACTTGCCCATGAGCGTAATCGGTGCCGATGGCAACGACGGCCCTGGGTGTCGCATCCAATAAATCGATCGAACTGTTGCGCATCGACGGGCCGCTCACGATTGGCGTAAATGCGAACATTATTGGCCTGTTTGCTGCTGCAGGCCAAGCTTCGCCTCCCTATCGTAGACGCCTCCCAATCCACGGATGCGCCTCGATGTTCTATGTATTGCTTGCCTGTTTCGGCTGCCTGAGTGGCATCACCGCCGTGCTGTTCGGCTTCGGTGGCGGCTTCGTCGTAGTGCCCTTGCTGTACCGCATGCTCACCGCCAGCCACGGTGCCGACGACCCTGTCGGCCAATCGGCGATGCACATTGCCGTGGCCACTTCGACCTGCGTGATGATCGTCAACGCACTGATCGCCACGGTGAAGCATCACCGCGCCCGCAACCTCATTCGCCATTATGTATGGCCGTTGGGCGGCTTCATCGGCCTGGGCGCTGTCGTCGGCGCCATTGCCGCGATGGGGGCGAGCAGCGAAGTCATTCGCTATGGGTTCATCGTTTATCTGGGCGTGACCATTCTGGACCTGTCTCTTATAAACATGTCAGAGCCCGCGAGACCCGCAGAAATAGGGTATGCAGGCGTCGGGCTGATAACAAA
>NZ_JABAEE010000128.1:0-11510 GCF_023701885.1 Pseudomonas sp. CG7
GTCTTGGCGTCGAGGATGCGTTGTTTGTCGTGCTCGTTCAGCTGCGCCGCCTCTTTGTTCACCTGGGCGGTGACTTCTACCAGGATCTTGTCCAGTTCAGTGCGGATGTCCGGCGGCAGGCCGCTCCAGAACTTGGTGTTGGTGATCAGCATGTAGTCGAGCAAACCGTGGTTGGACTCGGTGATGTACTTTTGCACTTCATGCATTTTCTGGCTGTAGATGTTCGAGTACGGGTTTTCCGCCCCGTTGACCACACCGGTCTGCAAGCCTTGGTACACCTCGGCGAAACTCATCTTGCGCGGGTTGGCGTTTACCGCCTTGAATTGCTCTTCCAGCACGGCCGATGCCTGTACGCGGAACTTCAAGCCACGGGCATCCTTGGGTTCACGCAACGGCTTGTTTGCCGACAACTGCTTCATGCCGTTGTGCCAATAGGCCAGGCCGGTGATGTTCTTGCTTTCCATGGACTTGAGCAGCTTCTGGCCTTCAGGGCTCAACTGGAAGCGGTCCACAGCGGAAATGTCATCGAACAGAAACGGCAAGTCGAACAACTGCACCGTCTTGGTGTACTGCTCGAACTTGGCCAGCGACGGCGCAATCATCTGCACGTCACCCAGCAGCAAGGCCTCCATTTCCTTGCCGTCGCCGAACAGTGAAGAGTTGGGGTAGACCTCGACCTTCACTTTGCCTGGCAGCCGTTCTTCCACCAACTTCTTGAACAGCAGTGCGCCTTGGCCTTTTGGTGTTTGTTCGGCGACCACATGGGAGAACTTGATCACCACCGGATCTGCCGCCATGGCCGTGCTCATCGCACTCAGGGCCAACGTGCAAGCGAGCGCTTTCCAGATAGGTTTGAACATTACGGGCTTTCCTCTTGTTTTTAGTATTTTCGTGCGGGCTCATTCAAAACACGGCACGGCGGAACAATGATGAGTCTAGGCAGAAAAACAACTTGTCGGGGGCGGTCAATGGGAAAAACCGTCCTTTGGCTGTACGTCTCGCCATCGCTTATTGAATCCATCGGGCGAGTGGGTCTGCTAGGCTATTCGTCCAGGATAAAAAACTCATGGAGAGGGCAGAATGTTTACATTCGACACGTTGTGGAAAAGCCATCCGCAGATATTTGGCGATGCCGCGCCTTGCAGAACGAATGGTGCCAAGAACTTCAGTGACCAATGCGCGATCAACCTTGGCGTGGCCCTGCGTCGCGCTGGTGCAGACATGAGCCAGCTCAAAAGCGTGCGACATTGCTGGCAACACCCCAAGAGCGACGGGCACATATTGGCCGCCGAAGAGCTCGCCAAGGCCTTGAGTCGCGCCAAGATTCCTGGCTTGCAGGCTATGAAGGCCATTAAAAGCGAAGAATTCGAAGAGACCCTGAGCGGGCAGCAGGGCGTTATTTTCTTCAAGGACTTCTGGCGTCGGGCAAACGAAACCACAGCCAACCGCAGCGGCGATCACATCGACCTGTGGAATGGCCGTCGCCTGACGGATTGGCTGAGCTACCCACGTATACAAATGGGTTTTTCGATCGAAGGCACGTTCTCGGACTTTCACGATTCCAAGGACATCTGGTTCTGGAAAGTCATATGAACGTCATCAAGGAAACTTTGTTCGTTCTCCTGATCATCGTGTTGGCGGTCGGCACATTTAATTTGGCGTTCATGGCCGTTGGTAGTTATTTCGGGCCGTTCTACGAGAGCGAAGCAGACCAGAGCCGCAACTTTGCGATCTGGTTGTTTGGCAATGTCGGGGTGGTGGTCGTGGCCGCGTCGGTGGGCATTGTCTGGAGACGACGCAAACCTCGGGTCTAGCCAGGCAGCCAAAACCTGCACAAAACCTGTACCAGGGCGTCCATCTTCCGCAGCCACCGCCTCCCACAGTTTTGATCCCGAGTGTTCACGAATTCTGCGACCACCACCGACCACCCTGTGGGAGCGAGCTTGCTCGCGAAGACGTCGGCACAGCCAACATCTCCGACGCAGACAGACCGCCATCGCGAGCAAGCTTTGCTCCCACAGTTTTTGATCCCGGGTGTTCACGAATTCTGCGACCACCACTGACCACCCTGTGGGAGCGAGCTTGCTCGCGATAGCGGCGGCCGATCCAACATCACTGTCTCAGGCACACCGCCTTCGCGAGCAAGCTCGCTCCCACAGTTTTTATCCTCCCGCCATCGTGGCCTTCCTGCGGCGAGTTGTATCTTTTTCGTCTCGTGGTATGACGACATTCTAAATATCGCTCAAGAAAAATAACCTCTTTTCACCAGTCCTCCCTCACGACTCCCTATTTTTATTGATTTTGTGGGTTGACAGCTCACGTGAAACCTCAGAATAATCTGTCACGTTGTATGACGACATACAAATAAACAATAACAACAGGGTGTTCCCTCTATGCGAATCACAGGCGTTCACGTCGAAGTCTTCTCCACACCTTCGCGCCGTGCCCAGGACAGCGCCGGTCACGCCCATCCGGGCGATGAGGTCATGATCAAGATGGCCTTGCTGCGAATCGGCTGCGACGATGGCTCCGAGGGTTATGCCTTTGGCCCGCCTGAGTTGATTCGTCCGCACATCATCGAATCCTTCGTGCGCAAAGTGCTGATCGGCCGCGATCCGATGGACCGTGAAAGCATCTGGCAGGACCTGGCGCACTGGCAGCGGGGCAGTGCCGGGCAGTTCACCGACCGGGCGCTGGCGCTGGTGGAACAAGCGTTGTGGGACCTGGCTGGGCGCAAGCTCAAGTTGCCGGTGCATAAACTGATTGGCGGTTATCGCGACAAGGTCCCGGCGTACGGTTCGACGATGTGCGGCGATGACTTGCCGGGTGGGTTGTCGACGCCGGACGAGTATGGCCAGTTCGCCGAGAAGCTGGTCCAGCGCGGCTACAAGGCCATCAAGTTGCACACCTGGATGCCACCGATCTCCTTCGCGCCGAATCCGCAAATGGACATCCAGGCCTGCGCCGCCGTGCGTGAGGCAGTAGGCCCGGACATCGCGCTGATGCTCGACGGTTACCACTGGTACAGCCGCATGGACGCCCTGACCATCGGCAAGGCACTGCAGAAGCTGAATTTCGCCTGGTTCGAAGAACCCATGATGGAAGACTCGGCGGAGTCCTATGCCTGGCTGGCCGCCAACCTGGACATCCCGGTGCTGGGCCCGGAGAGCATCGCCGGCAAGTTCCACAGCCGCGCCAGTTGGGTGACCCAGAAGTCCTGTGACATCCTGCGCGCCGGCGTGGCCGGGGTCGGAGGTATTGGGCCGTGCCTGAAAGTGGCGCACCTGGCCGAGTCGGTCGGCATGGATTGCGAGGTCCATGGCAATGGCGCGGCGAACCTGGCGGTGGTCGGGGCGATCAGCAATTGTCGCTGGTACGAACGCGGCCTGCTGCCCCCGTTCCTTGACTATGAAGAGGTCCCGGCGCATCTCAAGAGCATCGTCGACCCCATGGACGCCGACGGTTTTGTGCATCTATCCGACCGGCCGGGCTTGGGCGAGGACATCAACTTCGCGTATATCGAGGCCAACACCGTGTCCCGACATTGAGTCTGTTCCACGCCTGAGGCCGATGACGGCCCGGGCGACAAGTCTTTATAAATATAAGAAAGGACTGAACCATGAATCTCTGGCCCAAGCGCCTGACCAGGCTGCTGTGTGTCACCGTGGCCCTGTGCGCAGTGCAGGTGCCCGTCAGCCTGGCCCAAGGCGAAACGCCCCCCGACCAATTGGTGGTGGGCATGAGCATGATCAACCTGTTGTCCCTGGACCCTGCCGCGGCGACGGGCCTGGAGGTCGCGGAGGTCAACGCCAACGTCTATGACATGCTCCTGGAGCAGGACGCCGCGCAGCCCGACACGCTGATTCCGGCCCTGGCGAAAACCTGGGACATCAGCCCCGACCGCACGCGCCTGACCTTCCAATTGCGCGACGACGTACGGTTTCACTCGGGTGCGCCCCTGACCGCCCAAGACGTCGCCTGGTCGTTGCAGCGCGTCGTCACCCTCAACCGCGCCCTGGCCTCCACCTGGAAGGCCTACGGTTTCACCGCCGACAACGTGGTCAAACTGATGCGCGCCGAAGGACCGCACACCTTTGTGATGGAGTTGCCACGGGTCACCGACCCGATGCTGGTGCTCAACACCCTGGCGACCTCACCCAGCGCCTTCATCATCGATCGCAGTATCGCTTTGCAGCATCAGGTCGGCGACGACCAGGGCGCGGCGTGGCTGGCGACGCACACGGCCGGGTCCGGCGCGTTCAAGCTCGACATCTGGCGGGCCAACGATGTGATCCTGATGAGCCGTAATGACGACTATTGGCGCGGCGCGCCGAAGTTGCGCCGGGTGATCATGCGCAACATGACCGAGTCCCAGGCCCTGCGCCTGATGGTCGAGCGCGGTGACCTGGACGTCGCCCGCGGCATGGCGGCCACTGACATCAAGGCCTTGGGCAAGGTCGACGAGGTGCGCATCCAGAGCATCGCCCGCGGCACGCTGTACTACGTGGCGATGAGCATGCAGCAACCGCTGTTCCAGGACATCCGCGTGCGCCAGGCCGTCCGCCTGCTGATCGACTACCAAGGCATCAACGACGTGGTCATGCCGCACTACGGCGTGATCAACCAACGGCCCTTGCAGTTGGGACTGCCGGCTCGCCTCGACGACCCGGGTTATCGCCTGGACGTGGCCGAGGCCAAGCGTCTGCTGGCGGCGGCCGGGCATGCCGAAGGCTTCAAGGTGACGATTCGTTCACTGACCGATCCGCCGTTCATCAACATCGCCACCAGCCTGCAAGCGACGCTGGCCCAGGCGGGGATCCAGGCGACGATCATCACCGGCACCGGCAACCAGATCTATGGGGCGATGCGCGACCGTCAGTTCGACATCCTCGTCGGTCGTGGCGGCGGCGGGGCGGAGCGGCATCCCCATTCGAGCCTGCGGGCCCTGGTGTACAACCCGGACAACCGCACCGAAGCCAAGCTGAGCAACTTCCAGGGCTGGCGCACCTCGTTCATCGACCCGCAGCTCAATCAACTGATCGAGCAAGCCGAGCGCGAGCGCGACCCCGAGCGCCAGCGGGAAATCTATGCACAGATCCAGACCCTCTACGACCAACAGGCCGGGGCGATCATGCCGGTCTCGCAGATGGTCGACGAAGTGGTGATCCACGCGGATGTGCGCAACTACATCGGCCACACCGCCGCGACCACGCGTCTTCGCGACGTCTACAAGCAGCGCTGAAATCGACGGCCACAGGGCCAAGGCAGGAATGAACATGTCGACTGCATCCTTTTCAATCTGGACCACCCGGGCCGCTTCGGCGACCCGGCGCGGCGGCTCGGTGGCGGTGACGCTGCTGGGGTTGCTGCTGCTGACTTTCTTTATTGGGCGGGTGATGCCCCTGGACCCGGTGCTGGCCATCGTCGGCCCGGACGCCGACGCCTCGGCCTACGCCCAGGTGTACAAGGAACTGGGCCTGGACAAGCCGTTGTGGAGCCAGTTCGCGATTTACCTCGGCGACCTGCTGCACGGTGACTTCGGCATGGCCTTGCTGACCGGCAACCCAGTCATCACTGACATCGCCCGGGTCTTCCCGGCTACGTTGGAACTGGCCACGCTCGCCATCCTGTTCGGTGTGCTGGCGGGCCTGCCGCTGGGTGTCTACGCGGCGACCCATCAGGGCCGTGCCGGTGACGATGTCGCGCGGCTGATCACCCTGTTCGGTTACTCCACGCCGATTTTCTGGATCGGCATGATGGCCTTCCTGGTGTTCTACGCCTGGCTGGGTTGGGCCGGCGGCGTCGGGCGCATCGGCCTGGCCTATGACGGGTTGATTCCGAAACACACCGGGCTGTTGCTGATCGACACCGCCTGGTCCGGCGAGTGGGAAGCCTTTCGCAGTGCGCTGCGGCACATCCTGTTGCCGGCGGTGATCCTCAGCTTCAACTCGGTCGCCTACATCAGCCGCATGACCCGCAGCTTCATGCTCGAGCAACTGTCCCAGGAGTACATCATCACTGCTCGGGTCAAGGGCTTGTCCCAACGCCGCATCGTCTGGGGCCATGCCTTCGGCAACATCCGCGTGCAGCTGTTGACCATCGTCGCCCTGGCCTATGGCGGCCTGCTGGAAGGCGCGGTGCTGATCGAAACCGTGTTCGCCTGGCCGGGCTTCGGCCAGTACCTGACGAGCAGTTTGTTGATTGGCGACATGAACGCGGTGATGGCCTGCGTGCTGTTGATCGGCCTCATCTTCGTGACGCTGAACCTGATCAGCGATGCGCTGTACAAGATCTTCGACCCGAGGACTCGCTAATGAACCTGCCCCTTGCTTCCAGCGCCCCTGGCAGCGCCACGTTGCCGGCTTCCAGCACGGCGGCGATGGTCGCCAGCACCTTGCGCCTGTTGCGGTTTTTGCTGCGCAACCCGATGACCTTCGCCGGCCTGATCGTCGTCGCGACCCTGATGCTGGTCGCGGTCTTCGCGCCGTGGATCGCCGGCCACGACCCGCTGTTGCAGAATCTCGCCGGCGCCTTGCAGGCACCCAGCAGCGCGCACTGGTTCGGCACTGACGAATACGGTCGCGATGTGTTCGCGCGGTTGGTGTATGGCTCGCGCATCACGCTGTACATCGTCTTGCTGGTGACGGTGATCGTCGGCCCCATCGGTCTGCTGGTCGGCACGGTTTCCGGTTACTTCGGTGGTTGGGTCGACAGCCTTTTCATGCGCATCACCGACATCTTCATCTCGTTCCCCAGCCTGGTCCTGGCGCTGGCTTTCATCGCGGCCCTCGGCCCGGGCCTGGAGCATGCGGTGATCGCCATCGCACTCACGGCCTGGCCGCCGATTGCCCGGCTCGCCCGCGCCGAAACCCTGCCGCTGCGCAACGCCGACTTCGTCGTCGCGGTGCAGCTCCAAGGCGCGTCGAGCACTCGGATCATCCTGCGCCACATCATCCCGATGTGCCTGTCGTCGGTGATCATCCGCCTGACCATGAACATGGCGAGCATCATCCTCACCGCCGCCGCCCTGGGCTTTCTCGGCCTCGGCGCCCAGGCACCGTTGCCGGAGTGGGGCGCGATGATCTCCACCGGGCGCCGCTACATGCTCGAAAGCTGGTGGCTGGTGGCAGCACCCGGTGCGGCGATCATGCTGGTCAGCCTGGCCTTCAACCTGTTGGGCGACGGCTTGCGCGACGTCCTCGACCCCCGCAGCCAATCCTGAGGAACCGGCCATGACTGAGATAAAACTTGCGGTACAGGATTTGTGCGTGGAGTTTCGCAACGCAGGCAAAACCTCCCTGGCGGTGCGTGATGTGTCGTTCACCCTGGGGCGTGAAAAGCTCGCCATTGTCGGCGAGTCCGGTTCGGGAAAATCCACCGTTGGCCGCAGCCTTCTACGCCTGCATCCGCCGACGGCGCGGGTCACCGCCAAGACTTTGCGTTGCGCCGATGTCGACCTGTTGGCCGCCAGCGAAAAGCAGATCCAGGCGATTCGCGGCGCACGCATGTCGATGATCATGCAAGACCCCAAGTACTCGCTGAACCCGGTGGTGCGGGTCGGCGAGCAAATCGCCGAGGCGTACCTGGCCCATCACAAGGTGCCCCATCGCGCAGCCCGCGAGCGGGCGCTGGACATGCTCGCCAAGGTGCACATTCGCGATCCCCGGCGCGTCTATGACCTGTATCCCCACGAGGTCTCGGGCGGCATGGGCCAGCGGATCATGATCGCCATGATGGTGATCACCGATCCCCAGGTGATCATCGCCGACGAACCCACGTCGGCGCTGGATGTGTCGGTGCGCCGACAAGTGCTCAACGTGCTGGAGGAGTTGGTCAGCGAGCGTGACCTGGGGCTGATTTTCATCAGCCACGACCTGAACCTGGTGCGGTATTTCTGTGACCGCGTGCTGGTGATGTACGCCGGGCGCGTGGTCGAGTCGATTGCCGCCGCCGACCTGGACCGCGCCACCCAGCCCGACACCCAAGGCCTGCTGGCCGCACTGCCGAGCCTGGACCATCGGCGCGCCACGCTGCCGGTGCTGCAGCGCGACCCCCACTGGATGAATGCTTGAGGAGCCTGTCATGAGCATGATTGAAATCGCCGGCCTGAACCTCAGTTTTGGCACCGGCGCGGCACTGAACGCGGTATTGCACGACGTCGATTTGAGCGTGGCCGAAGGCGAGGCGTTCGGCCTGGTGGGGGAGTCCGGTTCGGGCAAGACCACCGTGCTGCGCTGCCTGGCCGGGCAGTACCAGCACTGGACGGGGCGGCTGCACGTCGCGGGTCAGGCGGTGACGCGCAAGCTGCCGCTGAACCACTACCGCACCGTGCAAATGGTTTTCCAGGACCCGTATGCCTCGTTGCATCCGCGCTACACCATCGATGCCGCGTTGCAGGAACCGCTACGCATCCATGGCATCGACGGGCGTGCCCAGAAGGTCAGCGAGATCCTGCGCAAGGTCGGCTTGAACGACAGCTTTCGCTTCCGTTATCCGCACCAGTTGTCCGGTGGCCAGCGCCAACGGGTGGCGATTGCCCGGGCGCTGATCCTGCGTCCCCGGGTGCTGTTGCTGGACGAGCCGACTTCGGCGCTGGACGTCTCGGTGCAGGCGGAAATCCTCAACCTGCTGGCCGACTTGCGCCGCCAGGAAGGATTGACCTACCTGATGGTCACCCACGACCTGGCGGTGGTGGCGCATCTGTGCGATCGGCTGGCGGTGATGCAGCAGGGCCGGGTGGTGGAGACGCTCGACAGTCATCTGCTGGCGAGCGATGGCGCCACCCATGCGTACACCCGTTTGCTGGTGCAAGCCAGCCGCGACATACAGCGAATACCTATCGCTGTCTGAGGTAACTGTTTCGTAGCACGTGTTTTAACCCGAAGAAGACGTTGAACCGCAGGTTTCAATGCCGCGCACGCGCTCGCCTGTGATTTGGCGTTCAACCCAACTAAATCATTCAACTAACAAGAATAAAAAATATGAAAAAGACACTCGTCGCGCTGTCCCTCGCTTCTTTGTTCTCTTCCACTGTTGCCGTGGCCGACACCGGTTATATCAACGTACGCCACCAGTATGCGGAACAAACCCGCATGCACGCCGACCGCGCCAAGTTCGGTATGCGGCTGGACAACGGTGTGGGATTGGAAGGTGAACTCAAATACAAGACCGCCGGTGATCGCGAAGACGTCGCCTTCGACAACACCGTTGGCAGCGGCCATGAATTCACCGTCAACTACCAGCACAAGATCGATGATCGCTGGACACTGACGCCCTCGTTCGCCATGGAAAGCGATGAGGAATCCACCACCTACAAGATGGGCATGCGCCTGGGCTACAAGATCACCAAGGAGCTGAGCATCGCCGGACGCTACCGTTACGATTCCTCCAAGCTCGACCGCGACAAGATCGACCGTGACGTACCGGACAACGGCCAGGACGACCAGAAGATCCATCGCTACGACGTGTACATCAACTACGCCAACCAAGGGCCGTGGGCGTATGAATATCAACTGACGTACTTCGATGCCAACTACATCCGTTATAACGGCGGCACCGACGACTATGAGCAGAATGCCGTGGTCAAGTACAAGTGGGACAAACGCTGGGCGCCGTTCTTTGAAGTGGGTGATATCAAAGTCAACTCCGTCGACAATGACCGCCAACTGCGCCTGCGGGTGGGTATTCAATACAACTTTTTCTGAGTTGTGGAGCGGGCCTACAGACAGCACTGCTGATTCAAGGAATAGATGAACCTGTGGCGAGGGAGCTTGCTTCCGCTGGGCTGCGCAGCAGTCCTTCTTTGTGGGCGCTTCGCGCCCAAGCGGGAGCAAGCTCCCTCGCCACAGGGGCCTATGGGCGCTTATTCGTTGTAAAAGGCCTGGCGCTGCTGGGTTTCGCACAAACGCATGCGGCTGTTGCTTAGGTGCAGGTACATGGCCGCCCGCGCCGCGTCGACATTGCCGCTGGCGATGGCGTCGAAGATCTGCTGGTGTTCGGCGTTGATCCCTTGCAGGTAAGCACTGCGGTCACTTTGCCCGGAATAGGCGGAGTTCATGCGGGTACGTGGGATCAGCTTCGTGCCCAAGTGCTTCATGATGTCGATCAGGTAGTAATTGCCGGCGGCCTTGGCGATTTTCAGATGGAACTGGAAGTCGGCATTGATGGTGGTACCGGACTTTTCCGGCCCTTGCAGCAACGCCTCCAGCGCCTGGGCCAGTTCCGCCAGGGCTTCGGGGGTTGCGCGCTGGGCCGCCATGCCCGCGGCCTGGACTTCCAGGCTCAGGCGAAACTCCAACAGGTTGAGCACATCCGACAACGTCGCAATGGTCGCCGGCCCCAAGGTGAAGCCCTCCGGTGCCGGCATGTCGAGGACAAAAGTGCCGACGCCATGGCGCGTCTCCACCAGCCCCGCCGCCTGCAACCGCGACAGCGCTTCACGCACCACTGAACGACTGACGCCTTCGGCCTCCATGATATGCACTTCGGTGGGGAGCTTTTCGCCGCACTTGAGAATGCCGTCGCGCATGCGCTGGGCAAAGCGGTCGACCAGGGTTTCGGCGAGGCGGCGTGGCTTGTTCAATGGAGATAACGCTTGATCCGTCATCGGCGTGCTCTAGTGTGATCAGCGGGCATTATAGTGAGTTTTGGCGCAAGGTCGCGGCTATAATGCCGCGATCGTCTGGCTTTAATGGAAAGGTGCAATGGACCGTGTCACACCCGATCGACGCCTGAGCATGACCCAGCAACTGGTGGTCGACCTGACGCAGCAGATACTGGCCGGCGAGTTGCCCGCAGGCAGCAAGTTACCCACCGAACAAGTCATCATCAAGGAACGCGGCGTCAGCCGGACAGTCGTCCGCGAAGCCATGTCGCGACTCCAGGCCGAAGGCTTGGTGGAAACCCGTCACGGCATCGGCACCTTCGTGGTGGACACCGCCCGCCCCGGTGATTTCCAGGGCAGCAAACACGTCAAGGGCGGCGCCTACGATGCGCTGGCCGTCATCGAACTGCGCCTGAGCCTGGAAGTGGAAGCCGCCGGCATCGCCGCCCAACGCGCCACGCCGGAGCAGTTGCAGGCGATGCGCGAAATGCTCGACGCATCGAATGCCGTTGACCCAACGGATGACGAAAGCGCACGGCTCGATTTCGAATTTCACCGGCAAATCGCCCAGTGCACCGGCAACAGCTTTTTCATCGACGCCATGGCCCATGAGGGCAATACGCTGATCGCCGTCGTGCAACAGGCCGGACCGGCGGTGACGGGTGAAAATCGGGCGCTGGTGGTGCGTGAGCGGGAGCAGATCTACGCGGCGTTGGCGCGGCATGACGGGGAAGCCGCGCGGGCGTCGATGCGGTTGCATTTGATCAACATGCAGCAGCGGGTCGAGGGTGCGGTGGAGTTGACAACTCAATAACCCCCACCGCAGATCCTGTGGGAGATTCTATGGTTGAGGGGAAGCCCTCAAGCCGCTTTTGGTTGGTATTCGCTTTGCCCTTTCAGCAGAGCG
>NZ_JABAEE010000129.1:0-11485 GCF_023701885.1 Pseudomonas sp. CG7
ATGAACAACCGTTGAAGACGTCATAATGTGTCACCGCCTTGGACAAGATATGAAGCAACCCAGCGAATCATCCATGATTCGCCTTCGGCGCTATCTAAAATTGATCAGCAGTTGATTGCGGCTGTCTGCTTTGCTCGGTATCTCAAAACTCACACTCATTCGATGGCGGTTACCTTCCACATCCGTCAGTGTAAAATCCACAGGCGTATCCAGCCGTTCGCGATACTTCATGAGCGGTTCCTCGGTCATGCCGTCATTCCAGTAGGGCATATCCGCGACTCGATGAAGGCTGACGATAAGTTCGCCCGGGGAAGGGCGATGTTGCTCAATAAAGTCCGATGAAGGCCCGTCATAATTCAGGTCGTGGCATAAGACTCTAAAATAAGCATCGAACACCAATTTAGTCGGTGGGTTATCTTCCCGGCCAAAGGGTTGGGGATAAAAACCATACCCGGTGTAACTGGCGAACACTTCATCCAACTGCTCCGACTCGTATTGCAAGGTCGAAGCGTTACCGGCGACCTTGAGCGTGGCCATGCGGACGGGGTATATCCCCGACTTTCGGTAAGCAAACTTCCAGTAATCGATCGAGTCCAGCAGATAAGAAAACGGATCATCGGGTTTCTCCTCACCTACCCCATTGAAAACGCGCGTCCGAACGAAGTCATAGTGGCCATTGGGCCCGACTTCTCTCAATGGGGTGGGCGGTACAACGCCCTGCAGCCGAATAGTGCCATTCGCCCACTCACGCATATTTGAAGACCATGTCCGGTTATCGGCAGCCTGGAACTTGGCATAAAACTCACGGGTACCTTCGGATGTCGACTGCACATAAAACTCACGATAGCGTGTCCGGTCGTTGTGGGGTTCCATGGGACGGTTGGGATCTACCTCCTTGACGGCGCCCGGAGAGTAAAGCTTGAAACGGTTGCGCTGGACGTTGACCGCCCAAGGCAGTTCACCGACCTCTATCCCCTCCCGATGCGCCTCGATAAAAGGTACTTCAGCACCGCTGATAAGATCGACCAGCTTCAAGGTCGACAACTCGACGTCGCTCAGTGGAATATCAATCGAATACCCTTCATAGTCGACTGCCTTGGTTTCGATTTTGATCCGCAGCGGAATTTGCTGCAGACCATTGATGTAGCACTGCGTCGTGTCCAACGCCTCGATTGAAAATACACTCAGCTCTGTCCAACGCGGCGCTTCCCGCTGCCGCTCGACCAACTGCACAATGGCATAGCCCCAGTCACTCTCACTGGTCTCACCGAGCACGACGCTGACCGGTGTCTCGTTACTGATGGGCGGAGTAAATACCCCATCCGAGGTAATCGTTCCCTCGCCAAACACCTCCCAATTGGCCGGCCTAGCCGAATTGTCCACACTGAACCGTATACGACTGGATGCCGTGAGGGAGGGCACATGATAAGGCACGATCTTGAGAGACTGCGGCGCCACGATAATGATGACCGCTGCACGGGTAGTTTCCGCCGTGCTGGTGTCTTTCACTTCAATGGTTTGAATCCATACCGGTTGGCCTGTTTCCCATCGTGGCGTAAAAACAGCGTTGTAACTGTCGTCCTCCACCTCCAACTGCCCCTTCGGATCGCCTACCAACCGCCATTCCAATCGATTGTTCCCCAGGCTCGAGGCTTTAAGGTGGACAGGGTCCATCCCTTCACCCCATGTGCAGATACGCGGAGAAACCGCGATGCTCTGGTAAGACTCCACCACCAGTCCCGAGTAGCTTCGCTCTCCGAGACTGTCTTGGTAATGGGCCGTCACTACCGAGACCTGCTGGTTGAATCCCATCAATTCCGAGGCCTTCGGTGTGTAGGTGTCGCCTTGCATGTCGCCGACCACCCAAGGGCTATCGAGGCTGCTGGCACTCCATCCGTCCGGTGCCGACGCGCGCCCCGTGCCGCTGACAACGCTGAAGCGAGTCGGCACACCGCCTTTCACCGCGACACGTGCAGGCTCGACAACCCTCCCGTCAGATGCCAGCGAAATATTACCGAACACCACCAAATCATGGGGCTTGTGGGGAGGCTCGCTGTCCGTAAAGACATAGCTGTTGGGAAACAGCAAATGCTTGAGCAACTCCAGCTCCGCCCCATCCACAAACGGAATCAGGCGTTTTTCCACCAGCACCGTGGCGGAGTATTTGGGCTTGCCGTTCTCCAAGTCATTGGGGATCAAGTAAGGAAGGCCTCGATCGTTTGCGGGCAGGCTCCCTGGTTCAGGATTGGAGGTCAGTTGAACGAACATCACCAACGCGCCTTCCCCATAGTTCGCCGACCGGACATCCGCCGCCCCGGGCGCCGCTTGGGTACGCAGTGCAAACGAACGAGGCGCCAATGGGCTGTAGTCGTTGTAATCGATGATGCCCAGCACGAAAATCTTGCGATACACAGGGTGTTGTTCCAGGTAACCCTTGACCGCATCGCCGATACGACGCTGGGCAAAGTCACTGGAACCCAGGTTACACCTGATATCGAGCCCTTTGGACAAGTCGAGTATGACCCGGCCTCGCTCATCGACCGTCCCTTGCGCCACTGCCAGGCTGACGGTCATTCGCACCTGATAACCCATGTCTTCAAGAATGTTGAAGCTTTCCCGGACCATGCTCGGGAAGATCGGCGAATGGTCGGTCGTGGTATAACTGCCGCTGATAATATTCATCGTCAGCGTCACCTCGGAGTTGACCAAGCTCGCGGACTCGAAAGACAGTCGCGGCTCTCCCAATACCATGCGTTCCAGTTGGATTTCCTCGAACTCCTCCTCATGAGTAAAGAACCGACGACTGAAAGGCATCAGGAAACTCAAGTCGTTCATATGAGACAGGTATTGCTTTTGCAATATCTGATTGATATGGGCACGGTCGAAAGCCACGATCGCCCCCCAACCTAAAGTGACGCCCTTGCCCGTAAGTTTCCGAAGCAGTTCAGTTTTGGAATGGCCGATCATCAATGTATCTGCCGCACTATTCGAAGCCATGACAACTCTCCTCACGCCCCTGGTGCATCAGTAAAAGACTGCACATCCACAATGGGATTGGGCACGATTAGAAAACTGTACTTCCAGACTTCATCGTCCGGCCTTATGGCCATGAGCACAGCAAACTTGGCGTCCGGGACGGCCGGTAATTCATATTCCCCGGTATTTGAAAAAGTACCGTCGCCGTAGAGTTTGGTGAACTCGACTTGATCAGTCGGTACCCATTGTTCATTCCCACTCCGGTCCGTGTAGTACAACTTGACCGTCACCTTCCGCTTATCGTCACTGATCTCGGGTTTGATGTAATAGGTGGAGGCCTGATGTACCACGACTGCAATAGCCTTTTGTTGCGGGCCGCCCGCTACACGGGCCACCGTTATTTCTTCAAGGGTAATGGGCGTCTCGTCGTTACCTTCGAAAAGAGGAGGTATGAAGCGTTTTTGATTTGGCAGACCCGGTGTCGGCTCGGGCTCATCCTCGATAATGGCGGTGGATCCGCTAGCCAGCGACCAGGTAAGAGGAGCCCCATCCAACGCTGCGGCGGACATTTTGTGGCCCGATACCTGGTCGCCCTCGGACCTTGCCGTCACCACGAACACCAACGGGTCGATACCAATATCGCGCTTGACGATGCTCACCAACGCCAAGCTGGTATTGCCATTGGCTGCCCGGGCGTTCACCAGTACACGTTTCTGGTAACCCGGAATGTCGATTTCGCGGGGGGCCTGGTAAGCGCCGGTTTGGCGATCGATCACGCCGGGATCACCGTCCTCATCAGGCAAATTCCTGACGGACCACTCAACGCCGACCGCCCCAGGCTCGATTTTGAACTCTACCCTCCCTTCAGGCCCGACAAGCGGTTCAATTGGATCGATGACAAAGTTGGTCATGCTTGGAGCAATCCTCCCGAGCAACGCCAGGTCACCGGTGAAGTATCCTTCACTCGGCACCACCGCATTCTTCGTGCGGAATAACAAGCCATGGAGCCGATAGGTGTTGATCTCGAGTACCGTTCCGGTAAAGACCCTGAAGCTTTCTGTCAGTTGCTCCCCGAGCAACGACTCGAGGCGTTCAATGATCGCGTCCAAGTGCGGCTCTGCCGGTGTACCAATAAGACCGTCAGGCGATACTTTACAAATTGTAAGATGGTCCATCCCATGTAGCTTCAATGACAAATTGCCCTCGGCGTCTGTCTCGAACTTGAAGCGTTGCTGCCAGCTCCACTTCATCGTCACCGATTTAGAGACCGTCTGATTGTCATCGGTCACCACAAACACTGGGTTCGAGTGTTGCCCGTCCCAGATTAATGTCAAAACGTCCTTATTGACTATTTCTGCGAAGAACTTCCCGCCAGTCCCAGCCTGGAACGGCAAGGTGAGTTTGGATGGCAATGTAAGGTTCTTGATGCCGGGAATACCGGTTAGTGTGCCCACCGACACCGCCCGGGCTCCACTCCGCGGGGTCAGTTTATAGATATGTTGCCCTTCCACTCCTTCTGGAATGACCTCGATAGATTGTTCGGTGAGGCGCTTGAACCCATTGGCAACAATGTTCTTGAGCATGAAATGGTTGCCCAACAACACTGTCGCGGACAGCGGATCGTCACCCCCGCCCAAGGGGATCAAATAATGCATCCCTGCATTATTAGCTGGAATAGCGACGTCTTCGTCCGGCGCGCCCCCTTGCATCTGGATGAACAACAATACCTCGCCCTCGCCAAAGCTGGGCGAATTACGGTCATCACCTCCCTCCGCCGGATGGGTGCGAATCGTGAATTTTTCGGGTTGAAGAAGATTGGTAGGGTCGGCGGGCAGGGTATTCAATTCGAATACTTTCTCTTCCTCCGGCCACTCGTCGAATTTTTTCTGAAATTTCTCACCGGCGATCAGGTCCTGCTCCATGCTGTCGCCGATAGTGACAAACAGCCGCGAGCCCTTTGAAATATCCAACAACACACGTCCATCATCACCCACCGAGCCGCCGCTTTTCAGCAAATCGACGCTCATACGCAATAAAGGACCGTTCAGGGCATCGGCCAATCGTACCCGTGAAACCCACCTGACCTTTTCTCCCACGCCTTTATTCACGGAAAGCTGCGTCCCGCCAATAATTCGCATCGTCAGCGTTGCTTCAGATTTAGTGATTTCCGCGGTTTCGAACGACAGACGCGGCGCGTCGAGAAGATAGTCGTAGATATATTCCCAGTTAGTACCCGAGCTGAACTCAGCATCAAAACTGACGGGATCAAAATAATGTTCACTGGTAAATCGCCCGATATACTCCTGTATCAACAACACATTGGTTTTGTATTGATCATAAGCCAGGATTGCATCAAAACCGTAAGTGCGCGGTTTCTCTCCCAGCCACTCGATGAACTGTGCCACTGTTTCGCGCGCCATGATAGTTCTCCCGCAATTAATGATTGGATACTGTTTACCAGCCGTTCCTAGGCGCCAAAACGCCCCCTTTTCATTCCATTACTTGAATATTGTCAAGCGAAGGAAAATTGAAATTCGTTTTCCCTCCATCGAAACTGACTGTCACCGCGAATCTGAGGTGCGAATTCAACTTCAACTGCTGCAAAAACGCTTTCGATAATTTTTGATCCCTTATACCGTTCAAAGCCTCTTGGGTCGTGACAAGTACAGAAGGTCTACGAATATCAAAAGAAATCGGATTACTCGTCGTACTGATGCCATGGGCACGAATAGTTAATTGTTGTCCAGGTGCAATAAAAGACCATCTTGCCAAGGTAACGTTTGCCCCTGTTTCATGTACATCACGCAATGAGAGTCGATTGCCTACCACCTCGGTACATTGAACAGTGGGATAAACTTCTATCGGTAACGGTTTAATTCGTAGGTGTAATAAATCGGAATCTTGATAACCCTCCCCGGCCGGAGTAAATCGGTAGAACACTGGAAAGCGTTTGGCGTCACCGTTGTCGCTCGCTTCCATATTGGCGGCGATGGCACTGACCGGCACTTGGAAGCGCCGAGGATTTCCAGGCTCAAAGGGTTGGGTCGCAACATGCATGCCTCCCGCCCGATCCCCCTGCCAATGCACAGCGACTCGATCGCCAGCGCCGATTGCCAGCGACGCCGGCAGCGTGACGAACGCACCGTTTTGCGTGGTGGACTCAGCGGTTAGAAAGGCCAGATTGTCGCCAGGCATGCCTTCGGCAGTGGCGCCCTCGACGGATGGGGGCTTCAGATCCAGCGGTGCCCGCACTCTCAGCTCCAGTACTTGCGAAGTCTGAGCCACACCGGCCCGAGCATACTGATAGAACACTTGGACCGCTTCCCCCATGCTGGCTTGCAGCACTGGGGCAGACAGCCGAAACAGCAGGACCTCGCTCTGAATATTCGACGGATCGAGCAAGAAGGCCTGAACCACACGCTTATCAAGGCTGGAGGTCCACCAATACAAGGCTATCCCGTCGCCGATATTGGCCTCCCCATAGGGCGCGACTCGCAGCGTAATACCGTCAGGGAATTGTGTGGGATCCAGCGTATCGCCAGACAACCCTTCTATCTCAATGAGCGGTGCCAACGGTGTGGTCGGCTCCGTAACTCCCAGCGATTGCACCATGGAAGGCCCGCAGATACCGGTACCGACATAGTCCACGGTGTAGCTGATCAATGCGTGACCGCCGCCGATAAAGTCAATTTGGTCTCTGGGAATATTCATCAGCAGGGGTTTGTCAATATCACTTTTTTCCAAAGTCTTCGGCTGTCGCCAAACCTCGTCCAATTCACCTGTGTCGTCGTAACCTTCAAACTTGAGGGTGACGACGTCACCTACCTGCATGGCCCGATACGGTGCAATGACCGCGGTAATCGTTGGTCCACTCGGGCGCGGATAGATGTGCAGATCATGGGATTCCTTGATCTGTGGGACAGGCAACTGCGTCTCTGAGGAGGGCATTTGATTAACTCCTTTGAACGGTAGCTAACTGCTATACAATATTTCTGACTGTACTTGTTAACGGCGAGACCGTTAATTCAAGACAGGTGAATTAATCCACCTACAAAAGCGGGAGCGGCAAAATAATGCAAGCAAACTTCCAATCTTCATCACTCGCTCTTTCTGCCATACACACGGCGAACTTCATCGTTGAGTTTGGGGACGGGACATACCAACCAGCCTCTGTAATGCTACCGTCGCCATATAATTGCGTGAAGGTCGTTTGTTCGATGGGCTCTTGGATTTCGTCACCGTTCCTGTTCACATAAACCAACTTCAACTGCATCCCTCGCAACGGGTCGAATACCGTTCTGAAGAAATGACTAGAGGCATGTTGTATGACTACCGCCACAGCCTGCTGTGCCCGGCCGCCAGAAATACGTGACACTTCAATGTATTCGAGCGTAACGGCTGCATCCCCCTGACGAACAGGTGGTATAAATCGTTTCTGGTTGGGAAGTCCGATGATCGGTTCAGGTTCATTTTCGATGCTGGCAGTCGACCCGCTGGCCAGTTTCCAGACAAGTTCGGTGCCATCCAACGCAGCCGCAGACATCTTGTAGCCCGAGACTTGCTCCCCCTCGGACCTTGCCGTCACCACGAATACCAACGGATCGATATTGATGTCGCTCTTGACGATGCTCACCAACGCCTTGCTGGAATTGCCATTGGCTGCCCGAGCCGTCACTAGTACCCGCTTCTGGTAACCGGTGATGTCGGTGCCGCCGGGCGCCACGTAAACACCGGTGTCGCGGTTGATCTCACCTGAGTCGCCGGATTCGCCCGGCAAACTCTTGACACTCCAGGTCAGCCCGGTCACCGCAGGCTGGGTGGAAAATGTATTCCGTCCTCCAGGCCCGACGACCGGTTCGATCGGAGCAATGAGAAAGTTGGTGAGGCTCGGGGCAACTTTACCGAGCAATGCCAGATCGCCGACAAAGTATCCTGAACTCGGCTGTATCGAATTCTGCGTACGGAACAACAACCCATCGAGTCGAAAAGCATCTATTTGGGAAATCGAACTGGTGAAGAGCTGGAAGCTATCGTCCAACTGCTGCCGAAGTAGCGACTCGAGACGTTCAATAATCGGACCCAGGTGCGGTTCGGCCGGTGTTCCAATTAAACCGTTGGGGGATACTTTATACTGTGCCACATTGTCCCCCGCCTGCACGGGAGCCAATGACAGTTGACCATTTGCCGACGTCGAAAATCTGAAACTCTGCTGCCGGTGCCACTTCATCGTCACAGCCGAGGAAACTACCTGACTATTGCTGAGCTCTACACGCGCATCGGTCGCGCGTTGCCCTTCCCAACGTAATATCAGGATGTCCTTGTTTATTCTTGCGAAGAGCTCCCCCCCTGTTCCGGCCTTGAACGGCAAGGTAATTCCGGAAGGCAAGGCCAGGCTCCTGATGCTGGGAACATCGGTTTGCACAGGTACTTGCGCCGTTCGGGCTCCATTCTGTGGGGTCAAGGAATGAATATGTTCACCCACCACACCTTCCGAAGCCACTTGGACAGGTGCGGCATTGATGCGTTTGAATCCGTCGGCAACGACGTTCTTGAGCAAAAAACGGTTGCCCAACAGGATCGTCGCCGACAGCGGCTCGCTGCCCCCATCCTGAGGGATCAGATAGTGCATCCCCGCGTTAGAAGGCGGAAAACCGACTTCGTCGTCCGACGCACCTCCTCTCATCTGAATGAACACCAACACCTCGCCCTCGCCGAAGTTGGGCGCGCCACGCACGTTCCCTCCCGGTGCCGGATGGGTGCGAATGTAGAATTTCTCAGGTCGAAGCAGTTCCGAGGGGTCGCGCGCCAAACTATTCAATTCGAAAACTTTCTGATCGTCGTCCAAGGCCTCGAATAGCTGCCGGAATTTTTCGGCTGCGACCCAGTCTTGCTCCATGCCGTCGCCGACCGTGAGGTAGAATTCCCCATATACTCCCCCGCCCTTCGAGAGGTCCAGTGTGACGCGGCCAAGGCTGTCCTCGGTACCTGGCGTTCTTTCCAACGGAACGAGCATGTGCAATAAAGGACCGTTCAGAGCGTCCGCCAATCCGATACGAGTCACGGATGTAACTCGTTCGCCCACGGCTTGTTTAACGGTGACCTGCTTTCCTCCGACAATCCGCATGGTCAGGGTCGCTTTAGAATTCGATATGTCGGAAGTTTCGAACGACAATCGCGGCGCATCCAGAATATAGTCATATAAATAGTCCCAATGCGTGGGTGAATACTGAACGTTAAACGTCAACGGGTCAAAATAGCGGCCACTGTCAAATCGTTGGATATATTCCTGACGCAACAGCGTATTGGCTTTACTCTGGTCGTACGCCACGATAGCGTCCCAGCCCAGGGTCCTGGGCCTCTGTTCCAGCCAAGCCACGAAGTCGGCTACAGATTCTCTAGACATAACGCATCCTCGCCATATTACGTCAAAGCGACCATGGGCCGATTGGCTGAAACAAGCTAACGTCCGTTGGCTCATTCCCAGCCAAGTACAATTGAGGTTGTTGTACCCTCACCACGCACGCATGACCAGTAACAGAACAGATAGGTTCCGGTGATCGCTAAAACCAGCTAGGCTGGGTATTTATTTTTTCTGCACGCAACAACCTAGCAGTTCTGCTAGGTAGCCAAAGTGAGCATTCGTGTCTACTGTTCTCTCAACCTTACTTGTTTAACCGCCTCACAATACTCGTTGGGAGCAAGTATCATGAAGAGCTTACCCGTACCCATGCCATCACTAATCAATAGCCGCTTTCATCTTGCCTTAGGGGTCACAACACTATTACTTAGCAGTGGCTGTATGAACACTGATAAAACACCTGCCGAAACTAAAGCGCTGGTCACCGTAATCCCTGGTTCCTGGTCGGAAGGAAAAACAGAGAGCCGGACATATCCACTCTCGATAGGGAGCAACGGATTGGGTTTCATCCAGTGTCCGACCAATACCGTCATGATTGGACGCCAGCACGCAGGCGACGAAAACGGCTCCACCAAACATTTGTGCGCCAGCCTTGTACAAAATGGAAAGCCAGTAGAAGTGACGCCACCGGCAGGGGATAGTTTTACTGGAAAGATTGAGGTTGAGTCCGCAAACCATAGATATGAGTGCCCCCACCCTACAATCATGACCGGTCGTGGCCACTACCATGATGAAAACGGCCCGACATGGTATATGTGCGGAATCGCCAAAGGCGGCGCCTTTGACGATGACGAACTAGAACCTGCCAATCGTGTATGGACAGGCGATATTAAGGAATCGGGCAGTGATTACACCTGCCCCACAGGTCAGGTCATGACCGGACGGGGTCACCGAGGCGATGAAAACGGGTGGACCATTTATCAATGCGCGACACTCTATTAATAAGTACATAGTGCTTGACAGCTTGCAACCGGGCCCTTTCTTTCACCTGTCAATCGAGCCTAAAACATGAATCTTATTTCGCTTTCCCGTCATGTCATTGCTTTATTTTCCAGCCTGGTTGCAGTGAGTACAGTGGTGGCCACTTCGAACTCTCCCGAAAACGCCGCGCAGATCATTCTCTATAATAAAGACAAAGACACTTGTTCCCTGGATGTGCCTGCGCAAGGCAGCGGTTTGACTTATCGCTACGAACTGTCGACCTTCGTCACAAAATGCAAGGGATTCGAAACGCGTTCCATCGAGCTTGTCCAATTACCTTCGGCGCTTAGAGTTTTCTTGACGGATGACCCCTGGTGCTCCGACAACACCAACGCAGGCCAGAATTTCTGGCTCAAACTTAAAACCACCCGAAAATCAACAACTGTCGGCGTTAATGAAATCACTTATCTATTTACGTACCCCTCTAATAGCATCATTGCTCCCGGCCTTCTGCTGGAAAGCAAATATGAAAAAGTGAATGGCGAAGTTCGCGACAAACTGTCCTGCATCGAGTTGGTGGCCTCCGAAGCATTCGGTACCACTTGGCCACCGGCCGCGACAGACTCGGGTCGTACATGGTCCGACGCTATTCCTGAACAGTCGTCCTATTACACCTGCACCTTTCCCATGATCCTGACCGGCCGCCGACACACAGGATTTTTAAACGGCCTAACTCGTTATGAATGTGCCACAGCAGTTCAGTCCGGGACGAACGTCAGCGTAGGGGACAGAGTATGGTCTCCTCAGTTGAAAGAGTCCGATGGTATTTACTTCGTCTGCCCTATGAACAAAATCATGACCGGACGCACCCACGACGGCGGCGGAAATGGCCAGACCCGTTATGAGTGCGCAACGGCCTCCCAGGGCGGCAGGGACCTGACGGTCACGCTTCAAGCCTGGAGCGATGAGATCGGTGAGGCCAACTCGGTGTACAACTGCCCCGCCGGTCAGTTTCTCGTTGGCAGGTGGCACAAAGACAACGAATTCGGCCCCACCAAGTATCGCTGCGCCATCCTGAAATGAATTTCGGCGGCCGACTGCCGGGCAGCCAGTCGGCCTTCTTTTTCTCGACCTGGGTAAGGCGCCATGACAACGTCCAATGTGGCACAC
>NZ_JABAEE010000012.1:0-102106 GCF_023701885.1 Pseudomonas sp. CG7
ACCCCACCCCCCCCCCCCCCGCCCAATTCCCACAACCCCCGCCAATCTCCCCCCGGCATTGATGAACACCTGTGGATAACCCAGGCTCGCCACGTCGATGAAAGGGTAGGGGTAGGTCGCCAGCAAATCGCCGCGCAGCAGGACATAGGCGAAATAGACCAAGGGGTAGATCATCCACAGCCCGATGTGCCCCAGGCGCAAGCTGCCTTTGGGCACGCACCGCCACCAATAGGCGATGTACAGCAACGGCACCACGTCATGCAGTAATTCATCGGCCACGAACTGCCAGCCTTCGGGTTGCCAGAGATGGCGCAGCAACAGGTTGTAGGCCAGGCTGACCAGGGCGATGCTCACGGCGATGCCGCTGCGTACGCTGGGCCTGAGGAACCAGCGTCGGGCCGGGGAGGGGCGCAGGGTCAGCTCCCAGGTCAGCACCACCGCCACCGACAGGTTGGTCAGCACCGTAAAGAAGCTGAAGAAACTCACCAACCCGCCCAGCAGGCTCGCGCCCAGTTCCCAGCGGCCCAGCAGAATCAGATACAGCTGGATGCGCAACCCCGCCCAGGCCAGCAGCGCCGCCACCGACACGAAGCGCTGTCGCAGGGTGAGGTGAGCTCTCACAATCCCCACGGCTATTCAGACCGGCCGTTTGGTGCGCATCAGCTTGATGTACAGGCGCTCGACTTTCTCCCTCGCCCACGGCGTCTTGCGCAAGAAGGTCAGGCTCGACTTGATGCTCGGATCGCTCTTGAAGCAGCGGATATCGATGCGTTCAGCCAGGCCGGACCATTCGTAATGCTGCACGAGGGCATTGAGGATCTGCTCCAGCGTCACGCCGTGCAGCGGGTTGTTGTTGGGTTCGGTCATCGGAGGCCTTCGCGGGAAAAAGGGTAAAGCCGCGCACCTTAGCCGAGGTGCCCTTGTGGTGGAAAGCATAGCCTTCATCGTGACCTCCCAAGCCAGGCGCACTGTTACTGAATCCGAAATGATTCATGTCAATAAAAGCGCTTTCTCTATTTGTAACTGGACATTATCCTTGCGCCGCTTGCTGAAACGCTTCTTCTGGTGCCAGAGCCTCTGCGGTACAGCTCATTCCCTGCTGAAAGATCAAAACAATGCTCAATGTTCAGATCCTGAAAGACAGCGCTGTCTCAATGGATTCCTGTGGGAGCGAGCTTGCTCGCGATAGCCATTGCACATTCAACATTGAAGCCGACAGACCCGCCGTCATCGCGAGCAAGCTCGCTCCCACAGGGATCGCGGCAACCGAATTTGCCTTTTTCCAACTGAACCATGGCCCCTCAAGATCGTCATCTAAAGTGACTACTTGCGCGGGACTCTTCAAAACGACACGGAGAATCACACTATGAGCACTGAGGGTGCTTTGAGTCGAAGCCGTCTGCTACCGAGCTTGCTCGGCATTCTGCTTCTATTGATGGGCCTGGCCCTGCTGGCCGGAGGAATCAAGCTGAGCACGCTCGGCGGCTCGCTGTATTACCTGCTGGCTGGTATCGGCCTGGCGCTGACCGGCGTGTTGCTGATCATGGCCCGTCGCGCGGCCCTGGGCCTGTACGCGCTGGTGCTGTTCGCCAGCACCGTGTGGGCACTCTGGGAAGTGGGCCTGGATTGGTGGCAACTGGTGCCGCGCCTGGCGATGCTGTTTGCCTTGGGCATCGTCATGTTGCTGCCGTGGTTCCGTCGCCCGCTGTTGGCCGCCGATGCCTCGGCCATGGGCACCCGCGCATTGGGTGCCGCCGTGGTCATCGCCGGTATCGCCGCGCTCGCCAGCCAGTTCACCAACCCGGGGGAGATCAAGGGCCAACTGGACCGTGACAGCGTGCCGGGCATGGCCAACACCGCACCGGCCATGCCGGACGGCGACTGGAACTCCTACGGGCGCAGTGCCCATGGCGACCGCTATTCGCCGCTGGCGCAGATCACCCCTGAGAACGTCGGCAAGTTGAAGGAAGCCTGGTCCTATCGCACCGGCGACCTGCCAGGGCCGAACGACCCGGGTGAAACCACCGCCGAAAACACCCCGCTAAAGGTCAACGGCATGCTCTACGTGTGCACGCCTCACAGCCAGGTGATTGCCCTGGAGCCTGAGCCCGGCAAGGAAATCTGGCGTTTCGATCCGAAGCTTTCCACGCAAAAAGCGGAAAACTTCAAGGGTTGGGCCCACATGACCTGCCGTGGCGTGGCCTCCCACGATGACGCCGCGTACGCCTCCGCCGAGCAGAGCCCGACCGGCACCGCCAGCACCACGCCGGCCAGCACCGTGTGCCCACGGCGGATCTTCCTGCCGACCGCCGACACCCGCCTGATCGCCCTCAATGCCGACACCGGCAAGATGTGCGAAGACTTCGGCGACAAGGGCCAGGTCGACCTGACCGCCAATATCGGTGGCTTCACCGCGGGTGGTTACTACTCCACGTCGCCACCGGCGGTCACCCAAAACCTGGTGGTGATCGGCGGTCACGTCACCGATAACGTTTCCACCGACGAGCCAAGCGGTGTCATCCGTGCCTACGACGTGCACACCGGCAAGCTGGTGTGGAACTGGGACAGCGGCAACCCCGACGACACGACGCCGATTGCCGAAGGCAAGACCTACACCCGCAACTCGCCGAATATGTGGTCCATGTTCAGCGTCGATGAAAAACTCGGCATGCTCTACCTGCCGATGGGCAACCAGACCCCCGACCAGTTCGGCGGATTCCGCACACCGGAATCGGAGAAATACGCCGCCGGCCTGACCGCCCTGGACATCGCCACCGGCAAGGTGCGCTGGTACTTCCAGTTCACCCACCACGACCTGTGGGACATGGACGTCGGCGGTCAACCGACCCTGATGGACCTGAAGACTGCCGATGGCGTTAAACCGGCCGTCCTGGCGTCGACCAAGCAGGGCAGCATTTACGTGCTGGACCGCAGCAACGGCCAGCCGATCGTGCCGATCAAGGAGATCCCGGTGCCGCAAGGCGCGGTGGAAGGCGACTTCACCTCGCCGACCCAGCCGATGTCCGACCTGAACTTCGTGCCGCCGGTCCTTCAGGAACGCGACATGTGGGGCGTGACCCCGTTCGACCAGATGTTGTGCCGGATCGACTTCAAGTCCTTGCGTTACGACGGCATGTTCACGCCGCCGTCGCTGCAAGGCTCGATTGTCTACCCGGGCAACTTCGGCGTGTTCGACTGGGGCGGCATTTCGGTTGATCCGGTGCGCCAGATCGCGTTCGTCAACCCGAGCTACATGGCGTTCAAGTCGAAACTGGTGCCAGCGGCGGAAGTGGCCGGTGGCCCGGGTCGCAAGAGCGAAACCGAAGGCGTGCAGCCGAACAAGGGCGCGCCCTATGGCGTGATCCTCGAAGCGCTGCTCTCGCCCATGGGCCTGCCGTGCCAGGCGCCTGCGTGGGGTTATGTCGCGGCCGTGGACCTGACCAACAACAAGACCCTGTGGAAGCACAAGAACGGCACCGTGCGCGACAGCTCGCCGGTACCGATCCCGTTGAGCATGGGCGTGCCGAGCCTGGGTGGCACCTTCACCACCGCCAGCGGCCTGGCGTTCCTCAGCGGTACGCTGGACCAGTACCTGCGCGCCTACGACGTGAAAAACGGCAAGCAGTTGTGGGAAGGTCGCCTGCCCGCCGGCGCCCAGACCACGCCGATGACCTACACAGGCAAGGACGGCAAGCAATACGTGCTGGTCGTTGCGGGTGGTCATGGTTCCCTGGGCACCAAGCAGGGTGATCATGTGATTGCCTACAAGCTGCCGGATTAAGCCCAACCGGCGCTCATGAAAAAGGCGACACCCGCAAGGGTGTCGCCTTTTTTAGCAGCGCGGAGTCTCTGTGAACCCAGGCCTCCGAGCTTCTGAGCTTCTGAGCTTTTGTGGCGAGGGAGCTTGCTCCCGCTGGGCTGCGAAGCGGCCCCCTGCTTTGCCAGCCATCCCACCGCAGGGGATGCTGACGCATCCAGCGGGAGCAAGCTCCCTCGCCACAGGGGATCGTGCTCAGCCTAGGACTTGTACTCAGCCCTGGGCTTTACAGCTCGATCTTGACCGCCTGGGAAGCCCGGGTCGCCTTGGCGCGGGCGGCTTCGATGGATTCATCGCGGGCCAGGGCCACGCCCAGGCGGCGCTGGCCGTTGACTTCCGGCTTGCCGAACAAGCGCAGGGCGGTGTCCGGTTCGCTCAGGGCCACGCCCAGGTTGGCGAAGGCGGTCTGGGTCGATTGACCTTCCACCAGAATCACCGCCGAGGCCGACGGGCCGAACTGGCGGATCAGCGGGATCGGCAAGCCGAGAATGGCGCGGGCATGCAAGGCGAATTGCGACAGGGCTTGGGAAATCAGCGTCACCAGGCCGGTGTCGTGCGGGCGTGGCGAGACGTCGCTGAACCACACCTGGTCACCCTTGATGAACAGCTCGACGCCAAACAGGCCGCGCCCACCCAGGGCTTCGGTCACCGCCTTGGCGACGCGCTCGGATTCGGCCAGGGCCACCGGGCTCATGGCCTGGGGCTGCCAGGATTCCTGATAGTCGCCTTTTTCCTGACGGTGGCCGACCGGTGCACAGAACGTGGTACCGCCGACGTGACGCACGGTGAGCAAGGTGATTTCGTAGTCGAAGTCGATAAAACCTTCGATGATCACCCGGCCCTTGCCGGCACGGCCGCCTTCCTGGGCATAGTCCCAGGCTTTCTGCACGTCATCAGTGCTGCGCAGCAGGCTCTGGCCCTTGCCCGAGGAACTCATCACCGGCTTGCCCACACACGGGAAACCCAGAGTCTCGCCGGCCTTGCGGAAGTCCTCCACGGTGTCGGCGAAAAAATACGGCGAGGTGGGCAGGCCCAGCTCTTCGGCGGCCAGTCGACGGATGCCCGCGCGGTTCGTGGTCAGTTGCGCGGCGCGGGCCGTAGGAATCACCGTGAAGCCTTCCGCTTCCAGCTCCACCAGGGTGGCGGTGGCGATGGCTTCGATTTCCGGCACGATGAAATGCGGTTTCTCGGCCTCGATCACCGCACGCAGGGCCGCGCCGTCGAGCATGTTGATCACATGGCTGCGGTGGGCCACTTGCATGGCCGGCGCGTTGGCGTAGCGATCCACGGCACTCACTTCGACGCCCAGGCGCTGCAGTTCGATCACCACTTCCTTACCCAGCTCACCGCTGCCACACAACAAAACGCGGGTCGCGGTGGGCGACAATGGGGTTCCGATACGGGTCATCTGAAGGTCCTCAAACAGGAGCGGATCATCGGGGGCGCGCGCCGGGCGAGCTTCCCATGGGAGAAAGCGCGGCATTTTACATGAACCGCGTCAGCCGGCGACGGCCTGTTTGCGCAGACGCCAGGCCATGATCAGCCAGACGGCGGTGACCCCGGCGAATTTCGAGAGCAGGGCGGTGATCACCACGGCGGGCGTCAGGGCATCGATCAGGCCGAAGAAAATGAATGTATCCAGGGGAATGCTCAGGGCTGAACTGATCCACAACCGGTCATGGAGCGGGCGCTTGGTGATCGTGAACACCAGCCAGTCGATGCACTCGGACACCGCGAACGCCGTGGCGCTGGCCAGGGCGATGGTCGGGTCCGATGTCACATAGGACAACACCAGCGCCGCCAGCATCGCCACGATGGCGCCATGGCCGAAACGGGTCTGCACCATGTCCCGCAGGATAAACACCAGTCCGCCCCAGGCCGACCAGATGATGTCCAGGTGCGGCGCGGCGGAAAACGCGAAGTTGATCAGCACGACGCTGCTGATGTAGGCGAGCAGGAAAAGCATGGGGCGGGGTACCTGGTGGGGATGGATAAAATATTAAAGGACAGTGATAGCCCTGTGGCGTCAGTGTAGGGAGGGTACTTCAGGTACCGCCAGTCCCTCAATCTTCCTCACTGTCATCCAGCTTCCAATACCCCACCGCCTTCACAAAATCCTGATCCAACCCTTTCTCTTCCAGCAACACCTTGCGAATCTGCCGCGACACCTTGCTCTCGGTCGCGACCCAGGCGTACAGCTTGCCGCCAGGCATGTCCAACTGTTGCACGGTGCGCAGCAGGTTGTCCTGGCGGCCCTCGCGCAGTACCCAGATCACGTGCACCTGCGCCGGGCTCTGGAGGATTTGCTGCTCGGCGCCGTTTTCCACCTCCACCACCACCAGCGCACGCCGGTTGGGCGCCAGCCCTTCGAGGCGGCGGGCGATGGCCGGCAGGGCGGTTTCGTCGCCGACCAGCAGGTAGCTGTCGAAAATGTCCGGCACGATCATCGATCCCCGTGGCCCGGCAATGTTGAGGTATTGACCGGGCGTGGCCTGGGCGGCCCAAGTCGAAGCAGGGCCGTCGCCGTGGAGCACGAAGTCGATGTCCAGCTCCAAGGTGTCCAGGTCATAGCGGCGCGGCGTGTAGTCGCGCATCTCGGGCATCGGGCCTTGGGCCTTGCCCGCGCTGGGGTTGAAATTATCCAGGGCGGCCTGTTCCTCGGCGTTCTGCGGGAACAGCAGTTTCACATGGTCGTCCGTGCCCAGGCTGGCGAACCCGGCCAGTTCCGGACCGCCGACGGTGATGCGGCGCATACGCGGTGTCAGGTCGACCACCCGCAGCACTTGCAGGCGGCGACGTTTGATCTCGTGGTTGACGCGGTGGATGGTGTTTGGATCGACTCCAGTCATGCTTCTACTCCGAAACGGTTGGACGGCCAGGGCCGTCGACAATGGCTTTGGCGGTGTCGTTGAGCAGGTCGCGCACCCGCAGGATTTCGTCAGGGCTCCAACGGCCATGGTGCATTTGCAATGCATGCCGCAGGTTATACACCGCTTCATGGATTTCCGGGGGGCGGTCATGGCCGCGCAATGTGCGCTTGCTGATTTCGATGCGCGAGTGCACTTCATCCAGCGCTTCGGCCTGGTTCTTCAGTGATAGACGTCCGGCATCGGTCACGCTGTAGCTTTTTTTTCCATTTTCGACGCTGCAGCTGACCAAGGCGTTCATTTCCAGAAACGTCAGGGTCGGGTAGATCACGCCCGGGCTGGGGCTGTAGGCGCCATCGAACAGGTTCTCGATCCGGCGGATCAGGTCATAGCCATGGCAGGGCTGTTCGGCAATCAGCGCGAGCAATAATACTTTTAAATCGCCAGGGGCGAACACCCGGGGGGCCTTGCTGCCTCGCGAACCAGTAGGGCGTCGTTCGAAACCGTCGTGTTCACGTTTGGAGCAAGAGTCGGGTTGGGAATAAAGGACGTTCATATGCTGTCTCCGTTCTGCATATAGAAAAAGCACCCAGATATATCTCCAATAAAAGATATATCTTTTTGCTTGAGGTTTTTGCGAGCTGAGATATATCTTGTTTTCGTCGGAGGTTAGTTGGGCGGCGGGAGCGGACCTTACATCAAAGCTCAATGTTTGCGGGGCGGCGGCATGGATTTCCAATGATGAAAATGGTGAAAACTTAAAATGTGGGCAGTTTCTGACAGCGGAACTTAAGTTTTATAAATAACGGCGTATTTTTCGCTCTTGCGTATGCTGGAGTTACTACAAGGCTATAGGAAGTTGCCTGCTTTTTTTTAGCGGAAGAAAGCCGATCATGCTCGGCGTTGGAGAGGCGGGCCAAGTTGCTCTTGGTCTGCAAGCCCAACCTTCTATTTACGCTAAGAACAGGTGTTAACAACATGCTTAAGCAATTCGTAACCGCTGCCTCCCTGACCGCCGCCGCGCTGAGTTCGTCGTGGGCATTCGCTGCTGATGATGCACGCTCGTCCATCCATATCACTGCGGACATCCCGACCGATTCGTTCCGCGTCCTGCCGCGCAACCCGGACTTCGGTAGGGACGAATACATGGGCTACAACCCGACTAGCAGCACCTTGACTCCGTTGCGACAGGTTTTCGACGTGAAGAACACCGACGGTTCGGTCAATGCCTACATCGACGGCGGTCCGAAGTCGCTCTCCAATGGCAGCGACAGCATTGGCCTGACCACCACCTTCAACGGCGTCACGTTGACCGCCACGTCTCAAGAAGTGGTGGACGACGCATCGTCGACCCCGGGTACCACCGCTGACATGGTGATCACCGTGGCCAAGCCCTTGGCCAACCAGACTGGCCGGTATGTCGCTGACATGACGGTCATCTTCGACGCGGTACCTCGCCCGTGATGCCATCGATTGCCTGATGGAGCTCATCCGTTCCATGGCATGACCGCAGGCCGGCCGGTCCTCCCCAACCGACCGGCCTGTACCTGAAACGCCCTGATCACTCGCTGATTATGAGAGTCCGTTGATGTTTTCGATGACACCCATCGCGGGTGCGCTCGCGCTATTGTTATGCGCGAACGCATTGGCCGCGCCGACTGCCCCCGGTACGACGCCGACAAGCCTGTTATCCCAGGCCAAGGGACTGCCGGCGGAGTTCGAATCGCACTTCTTTGACGTGCCCTTGGCGGTTCGTGTTGAACTCAATCAACGCTATCTCGGCGAGGCCATGGTGGTCTTGACCCGGGATGATCGGGTCACCTTGCTCGAGTTCACCGACACCCAGGACAGCCTGATAAAACCAGTCGAGCGTGATCAATGGGAGCAATTGCTCAAGCGAGGGCAGCCGCTGGGCGCATGCGAAGCCAACTGCGTGTCAGGGTTGCTCGCGATACATTACAGCCTTGAAAATTCCTTGGTCTCGATCCTCACCCGGGACGTGGAGCGAACCAGCGAAACCAAGCGTTATCATGATCAACCGCAAGACGGTAGCTTCGGCCTGATCTTCAATAACCAACTCAATATCAATGGCGGCCAGGAACAGGACACCGGCGGGCGTTATGGTCTCAACGCCAGTTCCAGCCTCGGAAACTGGAGCCAATCGCTCGACCTCCAGCTGTCTCGCCTTGGCGGCCCGGACGACAAGCTGTACCACGCCGTCCACGAGCTTTACACCCAGCGCGAGCTGGAAGGCAGTTTTTTTCGCCTGGGGTATTTCACCCCCGGCTCCGATGGCTTGAACCGCCAGATTCGCGCGTTCGGCGCCAACCCCGACACCGCGCTGGGCGTGATGTATGGCAGCTCCGACAGCTTGGCGATCGAGAATCCGAAACCCAGCGTCTACCCCATTTATGTCACCGCCAGTCGTCAGGCGGCGGTGGAGATTTATCGCAACGGCCTGTTGATCAACACTCAAGCGGTCAGCGCCGGCTTGCAGAGCCTCGACACCCGGTCCTTGCCCGGCGGGATTTATGAAGTGGAAGTCCGTCTGGTCGAGGACGGGCAAACCACTGCCACCAGCCAGGAGTTGGTCTACAAGCCCAACAACTGGACCAACGCCGAGGACCGCTGGCGCTACAACTTGTTCGCCGGACGCGAAACCCGGCTGTGGAGCAACTGGGAAGACCAGCCCTCGGGTTTCAACACCGCGGGACTGGGGGTCAACTACCTGCTCCATCCCCGGTTGATCCTGGGCGCCTCTACGCGCCAAGTGCAGGATAAATTGCAGGTCGGCACATCAGTGGACTGGACCCTGGGCAGTAGCACCAGCCTGTACGCCAATGTCTACCAGACCCAGCAGTACGGCACCGGGATGGATGTGCAGGGCTTGTACGGCTACGGCCATGGCAGCGTGGTCGCCAGCCACAGCCGCACTTGGCTGGACACCCGCAACACCTACGAGACCTTGCCGGACGGCACCCGCATCCGCCAGCGCAATGTGTTCATCGGCCAGACCAGCAATTCGTCGCTGTCGGTTAATCATCGCCTGAGCAACAAGACCTCCCTCAATGGCCGGCTCGCTTACAGCGAAGGCAATGTCCAGGGCACGGGCCTGGACTTGGGCTGGACCCAGCGCGGCAAGCTGCGCGGCAGCGACGCCAACTGGCGCCTGTCGGTGTTCGACCGCCCCGGTACGTCGAGCACCGGCGACAAACGTAATCGTGGTCTGGACCTGAGTGTCAGCGTTGCGCTGGGTGGACGGGGCGAGTATTGGTCGGGCAGCGTAGGCACCCGCACTTCGCGCGATGGCGAGCGGGACAACAATGCCTCGCTGTCCTATCGGCGCAGCCTGGAGGACCACGTCTTGCAGAGTGTCTCCGGCACGGTGCTGGCCGACACCTATGGCGTGGGCCTGTCCGGCCTCGCCAGTTTCCAGACCGACGCTCTCTATGGCGACGGTTTTGTCCAGCGCTCGTCCTATAACGACAACCTGGCCGGCGGCTTGAACCTGAGCAGCACGGTGGCCGTCGGCGGCAGCAAGGCCGCGTTCACTGGCGAGCCCCAGGGGCGCGGCGCGGGGATGATCGTCGACGTGGAAACCGACCTGGAGGATGTCGTCCTGCGCGCCGACGACTTGACCGGTGGCAGCACCGTGTTGCATCCGGGCCGTAACATCGTGCCGATCACCGCCTATCAGAACAGCATGGTCACCTTCGACTTCGATGGCGTGCATCCACCGGCGGCGCACATCGCGCCGTCGCGCACCCGTTATCACCTGAACAAGGGCGGGGTGGACTACCGCCGGATCAGCGTGATGAAAACCGTGACCGTGCTAGGTCGCCTGCTGGACGAACAGGGGCAACCGCTCAAGGGCCATCACGTGATCAACCACGCCAGTCGCGGGGTCAGCGAGGTGGACGGGTTCTTCTCCATGGAAATGAATGCCGGCTCGCCAACGCTGGAAGTGCGTTACGGCAACCAGTTGCTCTGCCAGTTCCGTCTCGATCCGGACAGCGCCGGCCACGAGGAGGATGTGTTGTTGATCGGTGACTTGCGTTGTACGCCAGACACCTTGGCCGATACCACGATTACCGATGCCGGCGCGGCCAAACGGCCTTCATGAGCCGCTTGAATGCCGGGATTGCGCTTTTCCGGCGATGGCTCGCAACGATTCGCTTTGATGCATGAGGTTGTATAGATGAAGTTTTTAAGGAGACTGGCAAGCGGCGCGGCTGCGGTGGCCTGGTTGGCCGGCTTGCCGGCTGTCAATGCCGCCACGCTGGATATCACCGCGCGCTTCAAGGCCGATAGCTCGAAACCCCGCGAGAACACATTCGTCAATACCACGCGAAACAGCGGGTATTGCGCGCAATTTCCCGCCTACTGCGAGTCGGCGGGGATCGCCAGCCTGAGTTGGGCCGTGGGGGCGGCAGGCGGGCCTGTCCAAGCCAATCATGAAGACGTCCGGCAAGGTGTGATGCTTAAAGCCCCGGCCAGTTGGCGTAAGGTGCAGGTCACCCATACCGGTACGGGCCGTACCGAGACGCTTGAGTTTCGCGTGGTCGGGATCGGCGGGAGCATTGGGCTTACCCCTCGTGCGAGCGAAATCGTCGGTGGCGGCGTCGATGAGCCAGCCGCCAGGCCAATGATTTTTGGTTCTCCTTTTTGGCAAGCACCCTCGCCATGTACCGGTAGCAATAACAACCTGTCGCCCCAGGGATTTTTCTGGGGGACGCCAACAGAAGGCGTCTGTACCAAGCGGTCTCAGTATCAGATTTCTCGTCTGTCCTACGACGGCATGAGCTTTGCCTACGAGTTGCGCACGCCCAAACCCATCGGAATGGCCGGCGGCCGCTACCAGGGTTCGCTGACGCTTAGCGTAGGGCCGGGCCAGGATTTCGATTTCGGTGATGTTGTGATCCCCAATGATCCGGTGCTCACACTCAATTTCACGCTGGATGTCGAACATATTCTCAAGATTGAAGTGCCGCCGGGAGGAAACCGGATCGATCTGGCGCCTAGAGGGGGCTGGTCAACCTGGATTGGCGGATCTACGCCGAAGCTGTACCAGGATCAGCTGTTCTATATCTCGACGTCTTCGCCTTTCTCGATAACCCTTGAATGCACCGGCCTCCAAGGCGAGTGCGGTTTATCGAACACCGTGAACAACGCATGGACTCAGTTGGATCTCTATGTGACGTTACCTGGCACTGTGTGGGTACACGATGGAGCTGAGTATCCGGCCAATCACGTCTGGCTTGCACCAGGGACAGCCTTCACCAACGATTTTCGCCCACTCAAATATATCGATCGCCAACCCGCAACCCTACATTTCGAGGCATCCCCCAATAGATCTTTGCGTTACGACGGCACCAATATCGGCACCGTCACGGTGATTTGGAATTCAGAGGTTTGAATGGCCCGCCAGCTGGCAGTGTCCGTGAGTTGCATTTAATACATAAGGTAAAGACGTGATGAAGCATTTATGGGTATGGATCGGGCTGTCTATGTTTAGCGGCATGGCTCTGGCCGGGCCGCAGATCAGTGTCGGAGTGGTGTATGACTACCTCCAAGGTGACAAGAGCACCTACATGAAGCGGGTGTTCAATGGCGGGACCTCTACCGCGTTCGTCAAGGTCAGTGTCTTGGAGATTATTTACAACGACGACGGCAGCTTTCAAGAAGTGCCCGTTGAGAATCAGGCCGGTGTCATCGCCCGCGATGGTCTGATGGCGAGCCCGGCGCGCCTGATCGTGCCGGCCAACGGCGTGCAGGGCACCCGCTTGCTGTTCATGGGCGATCGGAGCAAGGAACGCTACTTCAGGTTGCGCTTCGTGCCGGTGGTGCCCGAGGACGAGGACGAGTTCGCCGTCAGCGCCGAGGAGCGCGAGGCATACAAGAAAGAACGCATGGAGGCTGGTGTCAAGGTCTTGGCCGGCTACGGCACGGTGTTTTTCGTTCGCCCCAAGGACACCCGTTTCGAGACCGTCATCGATAGCACCGACAGTCGCTATTCGTTGCGTAATAACGGCAATAGTGTGGTGGTGATCGACGAGTTAAAGAACTGTGCGGTCCTGAAAGCGAACGACTGCGAGCCGAGCACCAAGCATCACGTCATGGCCGGGCGGACCTTTTCCATCGACAAGCAGCCGGGGCGTGAATACCGCTTCACCTTGGTCGAGGGTGAGCAAAAGAAAGAAATCGAGTTCAAGGGCTTATGGCTCGCCGTCGTTCGCTACAGGTAATCATTATGTCCAAGACATTGGCACGTCCGACCCTTTGCATTTTTTTGATGATCTCGAGTTTCATGGCTTGGGGCGCGGTTGAACGGGAAACCTTTGAAGTTTCCTTCGTCCCCCCGTCGGATCGATTCCATGTGTGGCCGGTCGCTCCGAGCCTGACCTTCGTGGAACAGAGGCTACCCTACAATTCAAACACCGGAGCGTTAGGACCGTTGCGGGCTCCTTATCGTGTAAAGAATGCCAACGGTGCCATTGGTGCCCGCCTTGGGGAGCTGGCCTACCTGTCCGACGGTCGCGAGCGCATCGACCTACGGGTAAAGTTCAACAATGTGGAGTTGAACCTCGAGTCCAGGGAAGTGGTGTCAGCCGCCGCCGCGGGTACTATTGGCAAGATCGTGGATCTGGAAATCGCCGCCATCAAGCCGGCCGGCGGTTATCCGTCCGGCCAGTACCACGGCACTGTGCACATGGTTTTCGATGCCATTGCGCCGTAGGCCGCAGCTCAATGGCGGGTGGCCTGGCCTAACGGCTCGTCACCAACGGCTGGCACTGGGTGTGAGTGCCGGGTTGCAGGTAGGGCGAGAGGAACGGCGCCATGCCCTTGAGCACCTGCACCGGCAAGGCCGAGGTGAACTTGAAGTTCTGCGCCGACGCGCCGGGTACGTAAGCGGTGAGTGTGCCGAAATGGCTGTCACCGATGTAGAACACGAACGTGGCAGTGCGGTTGATGGATTTGGAACTGATCACCCGTCCACCGGAACCCACGGCTTCGATGCGGTTGTCGCCGGTGCCGGTCTTGCCGCCCATGGCCAATGGCGTGCCATCGGCCAGTTTGAAGCTGCCGGCCACCCTTTTCGCGGTGCCGGCATCCACCACTTGCGACAATGCACCGCGTAACGCCCGGGCAACCTCCAGCGGCATCACGCGCTTGCCGCTGTCCGGGTTGTTGACCAGTCGCGTTTCATAGGGCGTGTCGACGGCGAACTGCAAGCTGTCGACGCGCAGCGCCGGCTGGCGGACGCCGTCGTTGAGAATGGTGCCCACCAGCTCGGCGAGTGCGGCGGGGCGGTCGCCGCTGCTGCCGATCGCGGTGGCCAACGAAGGCACGAGGTGGTCAAAGGGGTAACCGACTTGCTGCCAGCGCTGGTGGATATCCAGGAAGGCTTCGATCTCCAGCATGGTACGGATGCGACTGTCCCGGGCGCTCTTGTGCCGGCTCTTGAACAGCCAGCTGTAGACTTCCTGACGCTCGAACTGGCTGGCCTTGACGATCTGGCTGAACTTGACCTCGGGGTTGTTCAACAAGTAGCCCATCAGCCACAGGTCCAAGGGATGGACCTTGGCGATGAAGCCTTGATCCGGCAGGTCATAGGCGCCGGGACCATAGCTTTGGTAGAGCCGTTCGAGACGCTCATCGGTGAGCTTTTCGGCGCTCTTGGCTGACTTCAAGTGCGCACGCACGAAGCGATTGAAGTTTTCCTGGCTGTCGTTGGGAAAGAAATAACGGTGCACGGCGGCCAGGCGGATGGCGGTAGGGCGCATGCCGTCGAGGAAGGTTTCGAGGCGCTGGCCGGTGTCCTTTTTCTGGTACTTCTTCCAGAACCTGAGCAGGAACGAAGTGCCTTCGCGATCGGCGAACTGGGCCAGGTATTCCTGGCGGCGCGGGTCCTTGTCGTCCTTGAGCAGTTCGGAGCTGTTGTTGGGGCCGGCGTAGGTGGCGTAGCGCACCAGGTCGCGCATCAGGCGAATGAACGGCAGGTTGATGGATTCGCGCAAAGAGTCGCGCAGCGTGGGGATGCGGCCGTCGTCTTCCTTGCGGAAGTTATGAAAAGTGTGCAGCCCGCCGCCGGTAAAAAACGCCTCGCCGGGGCTGGCTGAATAGGTGCGGTCCAGTGCCGCTTCGAGCATCTTCGGCAGGCTGCGGTCGGTGTTTTCGATCAGGTAGTCCACGGCCCAGCGGGACAGGCGGTCCTGGTCGGCGATCTCGGTTTTCTTCAAGGCTGCCGGCGTCTGTTGGGCATAACGCTCATGCAGTTCGGCGATGATCTGCAAATAGGTGGTCAGCACCCGCAATTTGGCGGTGGAGCCCAGTTCCAGCTTGCTGCCTTCGTTGATGTCGAAGGGTTGGTCGGTACTGTCAGTCTGTACCCGCACGCGCGAGCCGTCCGGGGTCAGTTCCAGCAAGGTGAAGCTGTAGCGCACCTGCGTGGTGCTGGTGGGGGTCAGCAGGCGTTCTCCCATCAGGCCGATCTCGGTCGCGAAGGCCGGGTCGGCCAAACGCTTGAGGTACTCGGTGGCCTGGGCCTGCAAATCGCTTTGCAAGGTACTGGTGGCGGAGAGGTCGAGGCGATCGAGGTCGTACAGCGGGCGGTTGAGCAGCGCGGCGATACGACTGCGGGCGGCACTGATGCCCTTGTTGGTTTCGATGGGCTGGACGGTCGGGTCCTGGACCCAGTCGCGGTAGCTGACCTTGCTGGCCAGGGCCGCCTCGGACAACGCGGCGTCGATCACGCCGTTTTGGGCCAGCAGGCGGATGTGGCTGTCGGTGAGGCGCGCCAGTTCATCATGACCCTTCGAAAGATAATGCGACGGGCGCCGCTGGGCGATCATCAACGACAGCATTTCCCGCAGGGCCAGGCCTTTTTCCGCCAGGCTCTTGGGGTCGGTGGCGGTGCTGAACAAGCGTTCGTTGGCCCGTTTGAAATCCGCGCCATACCAGACCCGCAGCCCTTCCGCCATGCCATGGACCTCGCCATGCCCCGGCACGGCGGAGAGCGGCACGCTGTTGAGGTAGTCGCGGATGATCCGCTGCCGCGCCTCGAGGGTCTGCGGGCCGGCCTGGTAGGCGCGCACGCTGGCGGAAATCATCTGGCGGATCTTCTCCGCGCCGGACACGGTCAGGCCTTCGGGCGAGTGGCGGTACTTCTCCAGTTGTGTCGCCAAGGTGCTGCCGCCGGCGGACTGCCCTGGCAGGCTCAACAGCTTGGCGACTTGCGACCAGGCCGCCATGCCGAAGCGCGGCCAGTCCCCGGCCGGGTTGGCCAAGGGTTGCTTGGGGTCGAGCAGAAAACGGTTCTCGATGAACAACAGGCTCTGCACCACCACGGGCGGGATCGCTTCGAAGCTTGCATACAATTGCTGCGGGTACTTGAACTGATAGACCGGCGCGGCGCGGCAATCGGTGATGGTCAGCCCGGCCTGGAGTTTTTCCACATACGGCACGAACAGGCCTTTCTCGACGTAGCCCATCAAGGCCGGCGAGAACCTCGCCTGGGCCTGGATCACGTAGTCGCGCTTGAGCAGCCGCGGCAGGAACTCCCCCAGCGCGCTGTAGCCCAAGCGCCGGTCGAACGGGCCCGCACCCGGATAGGCGATGGCATCGCTGGGCCCCGGCTGCACCGAATAGTTCAGGGACTCGGCGTACTTGCTGATCTCCCGGGCCTGAAACCGCGACGTGCGCATTTCCTTGGCCGCCGCCAGGCCGACCACCACGACGATAATCAGCAACAACAACCAGAACGCCCGCCAGCCATGCCGTGCGCGGCGTTTTTCTTGAGGTAAAGGCGCTTCTTCCATACGTTCAGTCGGGACCACAGGTTCATTCGAATCGGTTTGCCACAAAGCGCCCATAGTCGACTGATCCATTAAGCAGATTGATCGGACTTGCTTGCAGCGTAGCCGGGGGTCGGCGTGGGGGGAGGGGAAATTGTGGACAGCCGACATGCGAACGCTTGTCAGAGGTCATTGGCTGATGAGCTTTTGTGGCGAGGGAGCTTGCTCCCGCTCGGCTGCGCAGCAGACGCGACGGTGGCATGGCTTAAGCGGTTTCGGAGTTGAAAAAGCGGGGCGGCTGCGCCACCCAGCGGGAGCAAGCTCCCTCGCCACAGGTACTACGCCGTCTTCGGAAAAGTCGCTCAACTATCATCGCGTCGGATCGTTGCGGGTGAGGCTACCGTAAGTAGACACCCAACCACAGGAAGCCAAGGAATGCATCCTCCACACCCAAACTCTCATCGCTTACGTCGCGGACGCTCTTCGGAACCGGGGCGAGGTTATCTCATCACTACGGTCGTTCACCGACGCATACCGATTTTCAAGGACTGGCGACTGGGCCGCTTATTGATTGCAGAAATGCGCCTGGCTCATGAGCGAGGTCAGATCAATTCGCTGGCATGGGTTGTGATGCCGGACCATCTGCATTGGCTGGTGCAGCTAGAGCAAGCTCAGCTCACCCAAGTGATGCAGACAGTTAAATCCCGCAGCACCCTAACAATCAATCGAGCAATGAACAGAAAGCGTGCCTTCTGGCAAAGCGGCTTCCATGACCGCGCGATCCGCGACAACGAGGACCTGCGACCTACCGCCCGCTACATCATTGCCAATCCGCTTCGTGCAGGGTTAGTAGATCGAGTCGGCGATTACCCACTGTGGGACACGGTGTGGCTTTAGTCGCTTTTTGTGGCGAGGGAGCTTGCTCCCGCTGGGGGGCGAAGCCGCCCTCACTTTGCGGCTTTTGAATGCAGGCGGCTGCTGCGCAGCCGAGCGGGCGCAAGCTCCCTCGCCACGGGGGCGGTGGTGTCCTGAAAACCTCGCGCTAGAGCCTTCGCCGCCTGCAAAGACATGACGTTGCACCCTCACTGTGCAATACTCGGCGCTGCTTCTAAAAGGCCATTAGCTCAGGCAATCCCTCTTCATAACGCCGTCCTCGGCTGGCGCATTCCCTGAATTAACCTGCTTTTATGGTGAAACTTTCTGTTCCCGGCTTTTTATACTGCACGGCCCGCTGATCTTGAGGAATTTTCCTACAGGACGGTCTGCCCACAAGGCAGGCCCGGTTTCGGCAATGCTCGCAGGCCCACCCGCCCGCAGCCTTGGACACTCGGTGGCTAATCCAATAACAAGACGAGGTTTATCCCTATGCCTGTCGGCAATCATCTGCCCCATGGCGAGACCGCCCAGGGTGGTCCGCTCAAACGAGAACTCGGTGAGCGGCATATCCGCCTGATGGCGCTCGGCGCCTGCATCGGTGTCGGGCTGTTCCTCGGTTCGGCCAAGGCCATCGAAATGGCCGGGCCGGCGATCATGCTGTCCTACATCATCGGTGGCCTGGCGATCCTGGTGATCATGCGCGCCCTCGGTGAAATGGCCGTGCACAACCCGGTGGCCGGTTCGTTCAGCCGCTATGCCCAGGACTACCTCGGCCCACTGGCAGGCTTCCTGACCGGTTGGAACTACTGGTTCCTGTGGCTGGTGACCTGCGTGGCGGAAATCACCGCCGTGGCGGTGTACATGGGCGTCTGGTTCCCCGACGTGCCCCGCTGGATCTGGGCCCTGGCCGCGCTGGTCAGCATGGGCTCGATCAACCTGATCGCGGTCAAGGCTTTCGGCGAGTTCGAGTTCTGGTTCGCCCTGATCAAGATCGTCACCATCATCGCCATGGTCATCGGCGGCGTCGGCATCATTGCCTTCGGCTGCGGCAACGACGGCGTGGCCTTGGGAATCTCCAACCTCTGGACCCACGGCGGATTCATGCCCAACGGTGTGTCGGGCGTGTTGATGTCCCTGCAAATGGTCATGTTCGCCTACCTGGGCGTGGAGATGATCGGCCTGACCGCCGGTGAAGCGAAGAACCCACAGAAAACCATCCCCAACGCCATCGGCTCGGTGTTCTGGCGGATCCTGCTGTTCTACGTCGGCGCGCTGTTCGTGATCCTGTCGATCTACCCATGGAACGAAATCGGCACCCAGGGCAGCCCGTTCGTGATGACCTTCGAGCGCCTGGGCATCAAGACCGCCGCCGGCATCATCAACTTCGTGGTGATCACCGCCGCGCTGTCCTCCTGCAACGGCGGGATCTTCAGCACCGGAAGGATGCTCTACAGCCTGGCGCAGAACGGCCAGGCCCCGGCCGGCTTCGCCAAGACCTCCAGCAATGGCGTACCACGCCGCGCACTGCTGCTGTCCATCGCCGCGTTGCTGCTGGGCGTGCTGCTCAACTACCTGGTGCCGGAGAAAGTCTTCGTCTGGGTGACGTCTATTGCCACCTTCGGCGCGATCTGGACTTGGGTGATGATCCTGCTGGCCCAGCTCAAGTTCCGCAAAGGCTTGAGCGCTTCCGAGCGTGCGGCGTTGAAGTACCGCATGTGGCTGTACCCGGTCAGCTCGTACCTGGCGCTGGCATTCCTGGTGTTGGTGGTGGGCTTGATGGCGTACTTCCCTGACACCCGCGTGGCGCTGTATATCGGCCCGGCGTTCCTGGTGTTGCTGACGTTGTTGTTCTACACCTTCAAGTTGCAACCGACCGGAGATGTAACGGGGTCGGTGCGTTCGGCTTCGTAGGTTCACTGCGATGTATGAGGAAGCCCTGGTCCGATGACTGGGGCTTTTTTGTAGGTGCGTTCTCAACTAATTAATGGTTGGGCTGGTCAATAAAATATTCATTGGCCGATCCCTGATTTTCTGTTGCCCCGGTTCGTAGTACTTCGAGGGCATTGCGTATGAGCGTTTCGCTGATTTCGTACCGCAAACTCAACCGGCGCCAGGTCGTGTCCTTTTTTCTGGTGGCGACCCTACTGTATGTTCTGCCGTTGATCCTGGCTGATTTTCGTTATATCGACGATAGCTGGCGGACACTGGAAGCCGGCAACGCCTGGGCCAGCCAAGGGCGCTGGTTTACCGACCTGTTGTACCAGGCGCTCTCTTTCACCGGCGCCGCGCCGGATATTTTCCCGCTGCCTTTGTTGCTGGCAGTATTGGCGATGTCCCTGGCCCTGACTCGTCTGACCTATCACTATTTCCCCACGCCGACGCTAGTCTGCTGTTTCGTGCCCTTGCCCCTCTGGTACAACCCCTTCCTATTGCAGAACCTGTCGTATCAATACGACGGGCCCGGTATGGCGCTGAGTCTGGTGGCGGTTATTTACGCAACGACTTTTCGCAGCGCCTCGCCCATGCGCCAGTGGTGGGTGCCGGTGGCCTTGTTGGTATTGGCGTTCGGGCTCTATCAGATCAGTTTCAACGTGTTCTTGGGATTGGTTTGCCTGGACCTGTTCAGGGCTGCATGCAAACCGCTGTCATGGCGACAGTGGTGGGCAATGTTGGGGGGCAGGCTCGCTCAGCTTGGCTTGGCCATCCTGATTTACTTCGTCATGACGTTCTCGTCCATAGAGACGACGCGGACTGCATTACTGAACTGGAAAACTGATCCACTCGGACAGATTGCTTTCAATATCGGCACGGTGCTGGAAAAAATTGCGTTGTTGTTCCACGGTGGATATGCCTGGGTATTTGCCATGCTGGCGTTGTGTCCCCTGATGGGTACCTTACGTCTGGGACGCCGGATAGGGGCCCGTGGAGAGCCGCGGTGGAAGACAATCGTCTTGAGTCTGATCTGTTTACTGGCACTTTGTTTGTTAGTTTTTCTGGTGCCTGGTATCACCGTGGTTTTCCGCGACTTCAATGAAGGCGCCCGCACCTTGATGGGTTTCGGGGTACTGTTGATGTTGCTGTTTTATCTTGCGTACCAAGCCCTTATTCCGATCCATCGCCAACTACCGGTGCTGCTAGTCATTCCGCTTTTGGCGACGCTTTCGTTGTCCTTTGCTTACGGCCGAGTCCTGACCTTGGAAAAAACCTTTGCCAATGGTGCGCTCTACAGTTTGAGCTACGACATTACTTCACGCCGGGAGTTGTACGAAGCGAAGCGGATCTATATGTCGCTTACCTACTCCTCCCACTGGCTGGTCAGTGCTTGCGGTTCGTTCGAACAGCTGCCGGTTCTGCATTATCTGCTTAATATCGACTACTTCATCCTTCCGGAAAGCCCGTTATTCATGGGTATCACCAATGTGGTGATCGAACGCGAGCGGCGCAACGCGACCCGTGTCGGTTACCAGGGATATACACCCCTCGTGGACAATCAATATTACCGGATCTATCTGCTCGGCGATTATGGCTTCATCGTCATGAAGGAACCGTCTAGATTTTCTATTTTCACGGGTTGTGATATTCCGCAAGCATTGAACATGCAATGAGAGCCAGGGCTGCAATTGATAGATTGCACTTGCCTCAACCGAGGCAGGCAATCAAGCCCCTTACGCAGCCACCACCTCCCGCGGCTCAAAACTGTCCGCCCGCGCCATCTGCCACATCCGCGAATAAAACGCCCCATTGACCTCACCCGTGAGCAATTCCCCCGGCTTCAAAAACACATGCAACTGTGAGAATAACTTCACCTCGGTGGCCGACATCCGCCGCACCAAATGCTTTGGCTGCAATTGCGACGGATGGTCGAGCCCGGCGGCGGCGAGCATTTCGGCCAGAGCCTTGAGGGTGTTGCGGTGGAAGTTGTAGACCCGCTGGGCCTTGTCCGGAACCACCAGGGCGCGTTGGCGCAGGGTGTCCTGGGTGGCGACGCCGGTGGGGCATTTGTTGGTGTGGCAGCTTTGGCTACCAACTGTCATCGGCTAATGGACAGGTAAAGTCTTTCAAATACAACAAGTTATGGATTTTGATCTGTCCATCTGGTTGAAATGTGAAGTTAGATCATCCAATGAAGGTCTTTCAGTTCCTCATTTCTTCGAGACGCTCGTTTTTTTTGACCAATTAACGCATGAGTTGATATGAGAGCTACTGTAGAGGGTACGAGTAATGTTGGGCAGGCTCGCTGCTGGTGTGAGGTGAGTGCGAAATGATCGCCCCCACCTGAAAGCTCCTAGTACGAATACTGCGCATCCAACAGCATTTCGCAAATTGTGCTGAGGCGCTTGGCATCCTTGAATCGCTCTGCAGTGAGCAGTTCGCCCAGAGCACCACGCATGAAGTGATTGACAATCAAATTCTCGCTCGACATCTCTTTATCTCCACCGTGAACAATGGCAGATCTCATGCCGTAAACCTTTTTTGTAAGCTTGGCGATTTCTTTACGAGCTGGAGCGTCCGTGGCCACGATGAACGCGAATAGGTCTGCCACATTTTGACCGATGCTTTTTTGGAAAAGAGCGCCCTCATCGCGAGAAAATAGAATTTCCAGGGCGATGCAGGTGTAGAGAATGGAATTGCGGATATCTTTAGTGGATGCCGATTCCCCCAAGGCTAGTGCGGTATTTAGGATTCGTGCTTCAAGATCGCCTAGTTTTGCTCCTGCGTGCTTGCGCTCGTAAAGCCCCCAGAGCTTTCCGAGCACTTCCTTAGAGGTGAAGAAATCATTGTTCACAGGGATTTTTTCGATGTGAATGGTTTTCACATCTGCGGAAGACATTCTTCCTTGCTCGTCCTGAATCTGATACGAGTTAGTGCTGACATACATTTTCTCATGCGACATGTCAGGTTTTAGCGGGAGTCCCGTTTCGATAAGTATGCTCTTGTCTTGCTTGCCGCTCAGGAAAATGATCAATTTCGCGAAATTAAGGAAAGCGTTCTCAGCTTTTTGGAACGCGATTTCTTTATCGTAAACGTCTTTGATCGTTGTGCTGATATACATGCCCAATTGGTTAGCCATGGGGATCTCCAGATCCTGAAGGTAACCAAAGCGGAAGCATGCGAGTTCGAATGATCTGACACCCCCGTCAAGTCGTATCCCGGAGATCGGCACGCTTACCACCATGGATGTAGGTTCTTGGTCTAGAAGCTCCTTGAAAAAACACTCAGATGACTCTGGTATTTGACCGGAACGCTTCAAGCTCGGGAGGCGATCTTCGATGAATTTGTGAATCGTCTTTCGGCTGAAGCGACTTGCGATCTTCGAGTTGTCAGATGCCAAGCTCTCTAGGACGTTGTTGTAAGCTGCGCTATCAGTGGTGACTACGGATGTGCCATCTAGGGACGTCCATGATCTGAACGAAGATTCGTTCGCTAAGTCGGAAAAATTTACAATTTTCAAAAGCTCCATTGCGGCGCCCATTATTTTCGAGAAGCTCAACGCGGTACTCCTTTCCTGGTTGTCTTGTTGGCGCCATTCAGTTGATCTAGTAGGCGCTCGCGCCAACTCTAACACCTGTCGTTACGGGTTATCGATGTGGGAAAGCGTACGACCAATCTTGTATGGGGTTGGTTGTCGGTACGCTGAGACGGCGTTATCACATAGTTCAGAGCTTGAGCGAACGGAGTAGATAGCTGGCTTTTCCAAGGGACACTCCCTTGCCTTTGACTTGGGCTGAGTTGGATTATCGGCCTGCGGGTCTCACCCTCGGTCGAGGGCGGCCCTATATGGATTCTCGGCAGGTAGGGCCTATCAATAACATCACATTTCGGCGATGGCCCAGCGCATGATGCTTTGTTCGAATTCTGTTATGCGCATCACGCCTATTTTCGGGGTCAGAGCCCGAAGCTTATTCAGCATATCGTTCAGATTTTCCGAAGGGAGAATCGTGCCTTTGATTTTCGTGGAGATCTGAGTAGGGATCCCATATTCATCAAGGGCAGTCAGAAGAGGATCATGAAATAGATTTTCCAGTTGTTCCGAAAAAAAACTGAAGTCTCCAGGCTCAATGTTCCGCTGAGTAAACACATCTGTCTGGATTTTGCTTATGGCCATGAAATCGCGTGGGAGACGATAACAAAGGACGTTTCGTATGAATTTAAGTCGCGTACCGATTGCCTCACTGGGAGTGGTTTTTGAATTTCTGTCGTTGATAGCATCTTGAAGGTATGCAGGAAAATCCTTCTGGGCTCTAATGGCGTTTATGTTCCAAGCGAGTTGTGGGCCAGAATGTATTCCATAGTCAGCCAGCTTGATTTCAAGGTGATCGCAAACGAGTCGGCAGATGTACTCAAGTTGACTTTGATCTGGGTTACCCTTCCAAGTAAGTAGCTGGCGGCTCAAAGGCAGATCTCTGATTATCGTCTGAGCAATTTCCAATTGTCGGTCAATCGGAATATGTCGATTTTCAATCAGAGTGGCGGTCGATATCAGCGGAGTAGCATAAGCACGCTCCAGTCGTTCCCGGGATATGTCAGTCAGGTATTCAGGTTCTAACTTTAGAAGTAGTCCCATCGGCGAGTCCACGTCTTGGAGACCAATTGGATATTCAACGTTCAGATCCTTTTCTTTGGGCGGCTCCTCTAGCATGAAAACTTTCCCGATAAAATACCGGTTCATCCGGCCTGCACGACCGGAGATATTCTTAAAAGTGAAGAAGTCAAATGGAGAGTTACTGACTCTGCGATCATATATGATGACGTTTTCCGCAGAAGTATTCACACCTTCAATCATCGTTGAAGTGCAAATAATGTATTTTATCACTCCTTCATTGAATAGCTTAACAAAATACTGTTGTAGGGCGCGGGGTACGCCACCATGGTGAATACCTACACCTAGGGATATAGCCTTTGCCACGTTCCACTCGGGGTGATAGTTTTTTGCGATCCAGTCTGCGACATCTTGTGTATCAGCTTGTTTAGTAAGCTTCCCCTCGTCGATCAGTATCTGGGCAATCCGGTTTGCGCTAGCAGGGGACTGGCAGTAGATCAGCGTAGGAGTAGTTATTTGACCACAAAGCTCAAGTAATTTCTCTTTGCGATGGTTACCCTTTGTTGGAAGGTTGAAGTGATGCACGTCAACAGCAACTGTAGAGATGCTTGAAGGAATGAAGTTATATTCGTAGGCAGCGAGACCTTGAATATTCTGGATATGTGGCCCGAGCAGATAAAATTGAGCCCCCCGTTTCGCAAGTTTGTGGAACGCGAGACTGAGGTCAATAGCCCTGCTGCCTTCCTCCGAGTCACTCGAAAGGTCGAGTTTGTAGAATTCGTCGACGACGAAAAATTTGACGTCATCTAGGTCGTCACGCTGCAGTACGCGCTCTTGCGTAAGCAAATAGACGTTGATCAACTCCTCGTCAGCCTCTTGAGTGGGATGAGTAATGACGTTGCATCTACCTTTGAAGCGTTTGACCAATCGGCGTCGAGTTTCGTCAATCAAGGCAATCGTCGGTACAATAACTACGATCTTCCGAAATTTTTCCGTCGCTATCACGGCGTCTATGACCAAGCTTTTACCAACGCTGGTAGACGCGCTGAGTACCACATTCCTACCCTGCATTAGCAGGCTAAATACGTGTGCCTGTAGGCGATGAAACACCATGCCAGGTTCAACGCCTTCTACCCGGTGAAGTTCATATGCCAGGCGGTCAGACGGCGATATTTCATCAAGAAATGGACTAACGTAGGGGAACAACCCAACTGACCGAACCATGCTAAGAATCAGGGATTGTTCAGCAGAGTCAAAAACCTTAAATTTATCCAGCGCTCGGATGACAAGGTCTCTACCTTCCCATTCGGGATCTCCTAAATTGACAGAATTACTTATGGCTTGAAGAATTTCAATCTTAGATGAGTCTTGAATGCTCAGCTTCTCCAAGCGCTTTTTAATTGCTTCATATCTCATATTAGGAAGCGACCTCGCAAAGAGAGTTGAACTCATCTACCAACTTCTGAATGCTCTCTATGGGGACTAGAAATACCGCAACTTTTACTTGTTCTACATTCCTAGGCAGGAGTGCTTTTAGCGAGCTGTAGTGGTTGGTTACTTCTGTCTTCAATGTTGCAATGTAGTCTGAGAGGAAACCGGATGCTAATGCATCACTGTCATATGCCAATAAAATAGGGAAGCAAAGTACTTTCAATAATTCTTGAGCTGGAGAATTTCTCTGCAACGCTTTGTTGAATTCTTCTGCGTTGGGTAGGTGATGGTGTGGTTCTCTCAGATTGATAATGATGTCGCGTTCATTGCTAAGTGCGGTTTTGGAGATGGTGGCATCTAATACTGCACAGATCTCAGTAATCGTCTGCGACATGGAACCTGCGGGGATCATTCGAGATAGACCCAGCCAGAGCTGGTCAGTCTCTCCGGGATGTTGAACGATATGCGCATTTCCAAATTCGGATAGCTTCCCATTCGCCGCATAAAACACTTTACAAGCAATGGGTTCGCTGTTCTTCCTGTTTCTTAAAATTACATGGAGTATGAGTTCGGCGATCAGCTGGTCACGCTGCATATTGGTCTGCGTAAATGTGTTGACCGCTTTGGCGAGCATGGTTTTTGCGTGGTGCACCTGAAAGTTGACGATCTCGCTGGCCCTTAGGCAGAACTCTGGTAACCATTGAATAAGGTGTTCAGCTAAGTCTTTGCATCGCCACTCCTCAAAATCATATTCGACGTCATAGCCAGCGATTGATCGCAACAATCCCGATTCCGTCGCAGCGTGAAATTCGACTAGAAACGGATCCGGCTTAGATTTGTAAGGTTTGGAGAACGCATTGCCTGCTTTCTCAGCTGCAGCTAAGAGAGCTTTGAAACGATCCATTGCAGCCTGACGAGGGATTATTTTGTCGGCTGGTGCGGTGATCACGTTCGCCGTTGCCGCATCATCTGCCCAGCCTAGAAAATCCTCATAAATTTCTTGCTGTTGCTTATGAGTAGGCCTGCCACCGTGAATCTCAATGATTTCGGCGAGTTTACGCAGATTCAAAGATTCAAGCGCTTCCGTGGTGCCACAAACTTGCCAAACGAAATTGTCCGCCCAGTAGCGAAAATTTCTACCTTGGGGGGACAATGTTTTTTTGAATTTTGCTACTAAGGCGTCGCCTCGAACTGAGCCGTCATCAGGCAGTGTTCGCTTTTCCAGTTCATGCCTGAAACAGCCCAAAACCGTCGCGATGTCTCGCCTGGATACCATTCTGAATCTGGCCAAACCCGGCCGCAGATCGCATAGCAAAGACTTTTGAAAGAGTGAGGTGTCTGGCTTTCCACTGTCTAGGGTCGTTGCCTCTTTCAGGTTCCATTTGGAATCGCCTTCAGTAGTCTTGACCTGGATGTACTCGTTAACGATCTGCCTGGACGCCTCAGATACAACGACAATGTCGTCAGCAGTCTCGCACTCAACCTGTATGTACCTGGAGTCGCGAAGCATCTTCAAGATGAAAGTCACGGCAACGTGATCTTGGTATTTGAAACCCTGTCTAGCGGCGGGCCCACCTTTGTTGGATGGGCGAGGAATAAGCACCATGACATCCTTGTAACGCTGGAATCGAGCTGATTGCGTAGGCTCTCTGAGGAAAACCAAGGAGTAGCGGACGCGCCTATAGTCCAACCAAGCTACCACTAATGGCAATTGGCCGACTATACCTCCTCTGGCATTGTCTGCATCGTCTGCGGCCCAATGTTCGGCTGAGGCATCGCGCAGAAGGCGGATCAGCGGAAAAGTGATGCCTTCAAAGCGAAGGCGAGCTTCGATAGCTCGCGGTTTGGCTTCGGCGTTGTCCTTTTAAACACCAGGCGCATCAAATATTTCGGCATTGGACTGGGATGGTTCGTGCTCTGACAGCTACCTGCCCCTGAAAGAGCCCGCTTGGTTAACAGCAGGATGGGGTGAGTATATTGTAGCCACCCATAGTGGTGAATCGCTATTATCTCGAAAGAAGGCCTTCATCAGAGTGCATCAGGCCTAACAACATCCCGAATGGATTCTAGTGAGTACGAAATGATCTCGATTCAACGCCCTGATTGCCCGGACTTCATGGTGCCCTATCTGGCAGACGGGCCAATGGAGGAGCACCCGTTCCGAACCTTGTTTGAAGAGTTTTCTAGAAATCAAAGAAGTTTATCGAGGGTGTTCCCGTTCGACCGAAAGAAACTTTTTGAGCACTTAATGGGTTTGTTTCACCAGAAGTGTGCATATTGTGAATCCAAGCTGGGGACTGCCACGGATGGTGTGATTGATCAGTTTCGGCCTCGAAGGCTTCTTGAAGTGAAAAATAGCGAGATGCTGAATCCGTACTTGTATCTCATGTATGATTGGCGGAATCTCTATCTGTCGTGCCCGACGTGTAATAGAAATAAAGGTAATCGGTTTCCAGTAATGGGGGGGCGAGGTTTTACGGGTGTGCCATACGGTTATGTCGTAGAATTGGAAAGCAATCTTTTGCTTGACCCTTGTTTAAATGATCCAGATGAGGAACTAATATTTCTTCCGGATGGTACTGTCATCGGCGCAACAGCGCGAGGCCAAGCTACCGTTGATCTGCTGATCCTTAATCGAAGGGGACTTGTAGATGCACGTGCTGAAGTAGCGCGGCGGTTCGATTATTTCAGTCATAAAGAACGCTTGGAATATATTGAGAACGCAGAGCCTTATTCTGCGGTTTTTAGGCATTTGTTAAAGGCTGAAGGAAGGCGAAGTCCTTCAGGTTTAGTTTCGGTGAATGTGAGTAATGAGCTTAATTTGCCGAAGTCGGATATATCGACGGAGGATGGTGTTGGCTTGGAACAATATCGAGCAGTCGCTCAATTTGTTGTTCGGCTTAGAATTGAAAATTTTGGCCCGATACATGCGCTCGATTTAGACTTGAGTAAATCTGGGTCATCAAATGCACCGTGTTTTGCGCTCTTGGGTGAGAATGGAGTCGGAAAGAGTACATTGCTGCGCGCGCTAGCGATGGCGCTTTCTGGCCAAGCATATGTCGAGCGGCTTCGCCTGAAGAGTAATGATTGTCTAGCCGAGAACGCCTATAGGGGAGAGGTGCGCGTTACGATCGATGGTCAAGCCAATGACATTGTAATGTCCTTGCAGCGTAACCGTAAGATTATATTCAATGAAGAGAAGTCTAGCTCATTGGTTCTAGCGTACGGGGCTACTCGCTTGCTGCCTCGGGGTCGGCATAAGGCTAAAGCGGGAGAAAGGCACGCCAAGATTGACAACCTATTCGATCCCTTCCTTCCGTTAACTAATCCGAATGCGTGGCTTTCAAGTCTTGATCCTGCGCGCCTCGTGGACGTAAATAGCGTGCTGGCAAGCCTGCTCCCTGAGGAGCAGCAGCTTCAGGTCATACAACAGGGAGATAATGTTCGAGTCGTCGTTGCCGGAGATCCCCAAAGGAGAATTGACGAGCTAAGTGATGGTTATCAGTCCATGTTGGGTATGGCGGTAGATATAATGCAGGTGTTGTACCTTGCTTACTCTTCCATGGAGTCAGCTGAGGGAGTAGTGTTGATTGATGAACTCGGTAATCACTTCCATCCTGCCTGGCGTTTGAGATGCGTTCGTGCGCTTCGTGAAGCTTTTCCGCGCACCCAGTTCATCTTCACGTCTCATGATCCCCTCTGTCTGCGCGGCTTGTATGAAGGGGAAGTTGCTGTTCTGATGCGCGATAAACTTCGAAGAGTATATGCGCTGGAGGAGCTGCCTCCGATTGACAGACTGCGAGTTGATCAAATTCTTTCATCTGAGCACTTCGGGCTAAGAAGTACGGTTGATCCTGAAATGGAAGAGAGGGTTCGGGAGTATGAGGCGCTGGTTGAAAGCGGGAGTCGAACTTCCGAAGAAAATCTTCGTCTGGATGAGCTAACCAGTTACCTGACTGACTCCCGATACCTTGGTGGAAGCCGTCGGGAGCGTCTTGCATTGCAGCTTATCGATACACAGTACATGCCGGACGTACCACTCGAATCAACGGTAAGTGCAAAAAAACTTTCAGAGTCTACGGTCGCTAAGTTGCAACACTTGATGAAGGAGATTCAACCGTCGCAGGGTGTGAAATCTACTGGGGACAATACTTTATGATTAAAGTTGTGAAGTTAAAAGCTAGTATTCCCCCAGGATTTGTCAAGGCCGCGGCTCGGGAGTTGCGTAAGAATAGATTGTTGTTGAAGAGCGGCACCAAGCTTAAATTTGGTGCCTATCTAGACCCTATTGCCAAGATCCAGTTGAATGAAATATTCTCACGCAAGTGTGCATTCTGCGAGTCGGTTATAGCAGGCACGCAGCCGGGAGATGTTGAACACTATCGTCCCAAGGGAAAAGTGATCCTTGATGGGGCAGTGGGCCCAGTCCAGCCCTCCAAGCCTGGCTACCATTGGTTGGCTGCCAAGTGGTCAAATCTGTTGATCTCATGTGCCGACTGCAATCGGCCGCGCACCCAGCCAGATCATGATCACGTGAATCGAGTGATAGGCAAGGCAAATTTCTTTCCTTTACGCAAGGAGGCTTCTCGGGCGAAAGGCCCTGCCAGCCTTTGGCTAGAAGAGCCACTGCTCCTAAATCCTTGCATAGACGATCCTGACGAGCATTTGGTATTTCTGGACGATGGTCGAATAGAGCCGGCTAAGGTGGGAGACGATCTTAGTGAGAAAGGGAGGGCAACTATTCGCTACTGTGGGTTAGCCAGATCAGAGTTGCTGCAGATGCGCGCCCGGCATAGGCGAGTTGTCATGGCAGCTATAAGGCATATTGTCGCGGCGATTGAGTGTGACAATGACCCTGGCGCGGATTTGGATGACTTGCTTTCCATGCTTTCGCCAAGTGAGCCTTATGTGGCGTTTACCCGCTCACTTGTTCGTGAGCACCTAATGGATTACTTAGGTTCCCTAAAACTCGATGCGCTTTGATCATGAGCGGGAGTGCAACCACGTCGGGGTAATCCACTGTGATTTCCAGGTTGGACGGAGCGGGCACTGAGTGAGTGAAGTCAGGAGGATTATTCGTCGATATCACTGAATGTAGAACGATTGCTTCGCCCACTTGGGGTTTCGGCGAAGGGCACATCGCGAAACACACTAGTGCTTTCCACGTCTTCTTTTCTTTGCTCACTTATGGCAATCGCGTGGCGTACCTCACTTAACAGATCCTGTAACTGCTGCTCCAGATCAGAGTCATGATTACCTAGTATTTCTGCGTTTTCGATGAAAGATGTGACCTTATCGAACTGATCATCTATGTCAGATTCGAAATCGAGATTTTCCTCAATCGTCGTGATTTCTTCAGAGACGGAGTTTCGTAGGAGATCGCCGATCTTTAGAGTCAGGGCGATGAGCTCGTGCGGCTTGAAGAGGGAGAGTACCTCTTCTTCAGGAATAAAGGAGATGTCCAGCTTTTGAAGTGCGGCCTGTTCCAGCTCAAGGCAGCTCCGAGTCCTGATCTCCTCGGGGAGGAGTCGCAAGTAATGCGCGCGTGCATGCATTAGATATTCTGCATGCCACGATACCTTGTACCAATTACTGGATCGTCCTCTTCGTCGGATGAGTTTTGGTTCCAACTCAAGGAGTCGTTTTAGAAAGCTTAAAGGGGTGCGTCTGTTGAGAAAACTGAATAGATTCTCATTCTGCCTGGCCTCGTTAGGAACCTCCAAGAGCCTTGCTGCTAATGTTTCAAAGTGTTCTGGGCGGACGAACACAGCATCCCTCACTGCAGGTACTCCCTCGCATATGACTTCCGTCAAAATCGCATCGGTTTTCGCTCCTTTCAGGTACAAGCCGACGAGGTCTGGTCGGCTGCTTAATATGCTGCTGATGGCATCCGCAAATGTCGGGTGGACGAAAGACCAATAAAGCTGGTCGTTTTCCTCTTTCTGCGTCAGAAAGGAGTCCTTCAGTTGGTACAGGGCCTGCGTGATAGATGACTCGGATGTCCCGAATTTTTCCGAAACTATTTGTATTTCTTCAAGACTCCCTTGGACAGGCAGGTTTGACCTGGCCAGAAATACCGTTGTCATGGCCGCCAGTTGAGGTGGGGCAAGCTCATTAATCGTGTCCTTCAAAAACTCTTGGGGCTCATCGATAAATCGAACAAGATCATCTGGTAGCTTAGTAATAGCTGCGGTATAGGCCGGATCACCTAGTCGACGTGCGATTTCGGGGAGCAGGTTGAGGTCTTGAGAGATACTCGCGAGATGAGGTTTGACCCGACTCTTCCAGTCACGAGTTTGCGCGCCTGCTTTGATGTGGTTGTACAGGATCTGCTCACGCTCGTTCGGAAGAAGATCACCCACGTGTACATTAGCTTTTCTACTCGAAAGCAAAGGGTGGTTCCGGGTTCCGAGTCTGATATTGGCTTCATTCCAGATGTGTGTCCTGGATGTAAGTATGAAGTGACAACCCTGATCCCGCGCGGTTTTCATCTTGGGAAGAAATTCAGTCCACGCATCTACGTAGTCTTCTCTCATTTGATTCGGGCCAAATGCGTCGTCCACCCAAAAAAGCCTTTTGGGCTCATTGGGATTCCAGTGCGATCTCATCTCCAGCGGGCCGTCACATTTAAAGCACTCTAGTTGATCAGTGTCAGCTGCCATCGTAGCCAGGATAGCTGCAAGCATGGATTTTCCGGCAGCTGGTGCCCCCAGGAGCAATACGAGTCGATGCTCCCCTAGTACTCTGACAGCTGCTCTGTGTGCATCTGTAGGGACGTAGATTCGTAAGGATGGTAGAAGATGACCCAATAACGCCCGGGTCTGTGCGGCACATCTCTCGTCAATAATCGAAGACAGGTCGCCTAGACCATATACCCGTGGTACCAGAGCCCTCAGACGAGCGCTGGCTCGGATTTCGCCTGTCAGCCACTCCTTACCAAGAACATAGGGCTCTTGAACACCCTGAACTCGCAAGAGATCCCTGATTTCCGCCGCTACAGGTGCATCTACCCCCATGCTTGTAATGAAGTAGTAAGTGCTTGCAAGACCTTTCTCGACCAAGGAGGCGACACTCCCCAGCTCGGAATGGACGTCACTCACTTTCAAGCGTCGTTCGACTTTCCCGCTGAATTTGCATTGTACGGTTGCCTCTTGGAGCGTCTCATCCTCCGCTAGCAAGAACACTGCATCCTGCCCCCCATCTTGGGCTTCCCTATAGGTTGAAACAGTTCTGTGGAGGGATTCGCTGCACACCTGGGCGCAAAGATCTTGGAACGCTTTCCAGCCGAGAGTATGCAATGAAAAGTCGGGCTGATATGTGGCTTGAGCGGATGGCGGGAGGGTCACGATAGCGTCAGTCCTTGGGCTTCGATCATAGACATTTCGAATGCGCACTCAGTGTTTCACTCGATTGAGAGCGTTTCAAACAGTTTGTCGGCCGCTAAGGCGTAGGAGCTTTTCTATCACTCAGACCTATTCCAGTGCCGGCCAACAGTCGAAGTAGATATTCCGAGCTCCCTAGCGGCCTCTGACTGGCTCAATCCCTGATGCTTCAGCGTGAGGACATCGCGTGTCGTCTCACTCCCTTTTGCCGTACGCGGATGAACGATCTTTTCGGCCGCTACACAGGCATTCAAAAGCTCCAAGCTACTCAGCTCATCACTGACGCGCTGAAGTACCTCGGCTGGCGTCAAATTTTGCTCGGCCGCGTAAACCAGAGATAGGAGCGAGAGGGGGTGCAAGTTCAAGCCTTGAGCGAGTTCGTCGCTCGCTTCGACGGTCACCGCGCTTTGCGCAGCTTCCAATCGGCTGACGTATGAAGCATCCATCGAGCCAGAGATTTGCAATTGCGATAGGCCTTGCCGCCCGCGTGCGAACTTTAAGGCATTTGCGAAAGCTTGGCGAAGCGGCATGTCGAGCGTCTCTACAAACAGAACGATATGCCGCGATTGCCCATTCCCGCACAAATGCATATAATCATTCGTGCGGGAATTGCGGCCTTTCGTCGTTTCTTGTGCCTTTGTCTCAGCTAGGTCGATCAACCAGGATGCGGCTGCCCGGATGTGCTTAATGGCCTATAGGATGCTGAATTCAATATAGAGCTAAATCGAAATTTCACCCGATTTCTGGCGTTTCTGGGCATCGGCGCAGAATGACTGCACAGCGTTGCCTCGCGATTTATGGCTAATCCATATCGTCGTCCTTGACCATCCGATCTACAGCTCACATAGGCTGGCAGGGCGCCACACACCAGCCAATTGAAATCGGCAATTTATTATGAAAATCCAGATTTTCTCGGATCTGCACAACGAGTTCGCCCAGTTCGAACCGTCTACAACGGATGCTGACATCGTCGTGTTGGCCGGTGACATCGACATCCAATCGCGAGGCGTCAGAAGGGCAAACGAGACGTTTAGCTGTCCCGTCATTTATTGCGCCGGCAACCACGAGTTCTACAAAGGCCACATCGATCACACGCTGCGCAAAATGCGAGAGATGGCTGCACCTCACGTGCACGTCCTGGAAAACCAAGTTTGGATTTGCAACCAAATACGTTTTTTGGTCACAACTTCTTGGACGGATTTCTCATCCACCGGAGACCCGGTGGAAGCGATGGTGACCTGCGGGCTGTGGATGAATGACTTCCAAGCGATCAGAGCAGAGGAGCGATTTCGACGACTACGCCCGTCAGACGTCATCGAGCGAAACCACGAAGCTTTTGATTTTTTGGTCGGCGAGCTCGGTAAGCCGTTTGAAGGAAAAACCATCGTGGTGACGCACCATTGCCCAGTCCTGGAGGCTGCTGGTGATAAGCATGACGGGCACTTGAGCGCGGCCTATTCGAACCAATGGCACTCGCTACTGCCGTTGGTGGACGTTTGGATTTTTGGACATACGCATCGAGCCGTGGATATCGAGTTGAGCGGTTGCCGGCTCATCTCAAATCCGCGTGGTTATCCCAGAGAAGAAACAGGCTTCATTTCGGATCTCACGATTGAAATCTGATCACGAAGAGGGATCAACCGGATGTACTGGATCAAAACATTCGGAGCAGCGCTTTCCGACTTTCGGCTACACAGATTGCCGACAGTCATAGAGCGAGCGCGAGCGGCTATCGCTGATCCAAATGTTGTCGGGTATCTGTTGTGTGCGCTGGAAAGGCCTCCAAGAATGACCGGGCTGTTGTTTTGTGATCACACGCGGGGCTTTCCGGAAGGGCTACCCATCCATACACCAGCCATTGCCGATCGATGCCGACGGGCAGGATATGAGGTCGTTACCACAATCGATGGCGGCGTTTACGTCGTCGCTCACTGGCTTTTCGAGAATGGTGCTTTAGATCGATTCGACAGGGTTCATTGATGTCGTCCAGGGGCGTTTCTGTGTATCAAAAAATCGAAGGTAAAGGGAAGTAAAAATGGCTGTCCCGAGAAGCATTCTGGATGCCCAAAATATTGATTTTGGCGTCAACATTACTGGGTACCTGTGCTGCACCGAATTCCAACCGCCGTGTTTGATTGGCATTATTTTTACAGACGCACAGGGCCGCTTTGTTGATGGAAGAAAGATCCGTACGTCCAAGATCGAAAAGGTCTTTCAGCTCCAGGGCTATCTGCTCTGCGAGACGTTTAGCGGTAGCCGATATGTAATCTGCCATTGGTGGCACGAGAACGGCGCCGTGCCCATGGTCAATATGATCCACTGAAAAATGCAGGTATTGACAGGTAAAGCTAGCCAGGATTCGCGTGTGAATGGCTTTCGAGCAGCTTTTTAAAAGTTTGAAAATGTAGGCGGTGGTGTGGAAGCGGAATTGGTTTCAGAAGTGCTTTTCGGCCCAGCCAGGATGCTTGGCGGCTCACGAATGGATGATGATGACTTGATTAAACTAGCGCGCGAGGAGTTTGAGGATAGAGCTTTTTGCGTCGTCCGTGACTGGATGATTCTCGACCTTATGCTCCCCGAGGGCCAAGAAAATGAAATCAAAAATCAGGGGCTACAATCCACAGTCTTATACTTCCATCGTGTCATATTCGATAGCGAAGCCCGCGTCTCTATCGGCAATGGTTTTGTCACAGGCTATCAAAAAGATTTCCACGGTTGTTTTTTTGAAAGCAAAGATACCCTCTACATCTTGGCCGGTCGTGGAGCACGCAAGCACGCGAGCCTTCCCGCTGTTGAAGCAATAGCCGCTGCCATAAAGCGAGTAGAGAAAACCTATGGTTGAAAATCTGTTGCCGATCTTGCGCGATCGCTATCCGGAGTTTTTCTCCCACGCGCCACTTCGCGAAATCGCCTGTTTGCCGGGCTGGCTGGATTTGATAGATGAGCTATGCCGCACCCTGAAAAATCACATGGATACTCACCCTGAGATGCCGCCAATCCAAGTCCGTCAGGTCAAGGAAAAATTCGGGGGGTTGCGGTTTTACTATTCTGGTGGTGATACGACGTGCCGAGAGTTGGTCGCTTGCTCAGAAGAGAGATCGATGTCGATCTGCGAGGTTTGTGGGCAAGCTGGGACTTTGGGAGGGGAACGTTGGCTCAGCGTACGATGCCTCGATCACGTCAACTGGTCACCCTCAGGCGACTGCGCATGAGCTCACGGAAAGCACCTTGTTGAATCCATGAAAACAGACATTTGGGTCACTGTGAATTTGCCTTCGCCAGGCATTGAACTTCACGATGTCGTTCGGCGCCGTATGCCTTTTCCCTCATTTCAATTTCTAGCTGAGATTTTGTGTATCGATGAAGAGCTGCTTGGTAAGCACATGGGGATTTCTTCCGAACTCTTGTCGAACGCGATGACCGAAAGTTTTTTTTCTTTGTACGAGAGCAGACGCCTATATGGATTGATTGTTGCTCTACAAGCGTCCTGCGAACTGTTCGAAGGCGATATCCAGGCAGCCAGGGCTTTCTTACTCTCGCCGCTGCGTTATTTTAACTCAAAGGCACCTTTGGAAATGCTCATTACCGATGAGGGCGCGAGCGCAGTGATCGATCTGATCGGACAGCTCGAACACGGCGTGCTCACCTGAATGGTTTCCTTTTTTACGCGCTGAAAAACACGACGCCGAACAGGGAGCTTCTTGAAAGAGTATTGGGCAGTAGTCCAGATGCTGACTTTGTTGAGCGCTGACATTTTTCACAGGCCCGAACGGTTGCAGCCGTTGCACTGAGGGTTGATCGCACGCATCACCTCGCTAGTCGGTGATGTAGACGTTGATCTGAAAGTGCCGCTCGTGTTCGATGATGAATGATGCAGGCTAGCTTTCTGATCTTCGTCCAATTCGGGTTTCACCGGCTCATGCCACGCAAAGCCTCGTAATAAAGGAAAGTGATGTATAGGGAACGTGATTTAGCCATTTGGTATTCAGTGTATGAGACATGCGGTGTCACTGAATTTGTGCGGCTGGTTGGAGAGGCGCTCAACAGCTACAAGCGTGTACCTATATATGATTGGCCGACCCGAGTTCACGTATCCGAACTCGGGTTACCATGCGTTCAGGTATTGCAAAACGTAGTGAGCGGTCGAGATTTATATGCCAGCATCTCAGAGAACTACATCGAGATCGGATCGCGTTTAACAAATCATCTGTCGCATCAACTGCAATGGCATCTAGTGGTCAATGACCTGGCCACCGACGAAATGAAGGAGGATCAATTGGGCATGGATTTAGGTCTGTAACCGGGCCACTTGCTGACGCGTCGCCGTATCTTCGAGCCAAACTTTTTCATGCGCTTCATTTACTTCCGCCCACACCTTGAGGCTCGGGTAAAGCAGTCTTGCGTTACCAAACCAGGTCAGCTTTCAGGACTGATTTTTTGTGTGCGACAGGCTGCTGGCGAGGAGGGGATAGTCGCCGTCGCGAACCAAGAGAAATTATGAGAGACGGTGAGCCGCTAAATGCTCCATGTCTCGAATCCAGCCCCTCAGAAATCGACGCCAGTCGTGGGCATAGCTTCCTTCCGAAAAACGTTCAGCGAGTGCATTGGCTGCTTCAAATCTCGTTCGCCAAATTTCCGGAATGTGCTGGTCTAGAACGATCACGAAATGGTGGCCATCGCTGCTTTCGAACTGCGTCTCCGGCACAGAATCTCTCAACTCCTCAATCGTCATAAACTGAGCTTCCTCATGAGGTTGTTCGAGATCTTGCCGATCAATTTCATCGAGAATGCTCAGGTGAGGTTTTGCGCGGTCATCGCCGGGTCGCAATTCCTCCAGATCCCATAGAGCCGCCCGCCTTGCACGCTCACGCTGCCACAGGCTTTTCAAATCGACCGCCATCAAGGTTTCCTTAATAATTAACATTCTGCGCTAGCGCGTATCGGCAGGAGGGGATTCAATTTCCGCCACCACCTTCTTGGACGACCCGGACGTTTCTACGGGAAGCGCAATTGTACGCTGTTGGGCGTTTAGATCTGAATGCACGTATCGCACACTCTTCAAGCAAAAAGAATATCGGAGCGTCGTGAATTATTGCTGGGCAGTGTCAACGAAAATATTTTTTTAGAAGGCCCCTTGAAAATTTTTTTCAGCAACGGATCTTTATATTTGAGAGCAACAAAAAAGCAGCGATCTCGGCGCTCCACCTGCCGCCGATCCTGCTGAGGAAACGGTGTTGGTTTTTGCTTTGCGGTGCTCCTGCTTCTGGCCTTTTCTTGCGATGTATCCTGCTGACGCTGATGTATGACTGCCGTATGGACATAGCAAAATCGCCCCCTGCGCGGCGAAAGCCGCTGCTTTCCAGTTTGATTTCAAACAACGATCCATTTTTTTGAAAAAAAGACCCATGTCGGACAACATCTGGATGGGGCTTTCAGTGGGCGAGCAGTGAGGTATGCATGCAGAATGAACTCGAATCTAAAGTGTGGCTATCGGTTCAGCAAGCATGTGACGCCATAGCGTTTGAAGCATTAATTCTGCGGCCGTGGATAGTTTCAAGAGGCACCCGGGATTTGATCCTCTAGTGCGATTGCATGCTTCCGACATTGGCCCGCAAGGTGTTCAGGTACTGCGTGCAGTGCTGCAGCAACGAGGGCTTGATCCTGAGTCCTGTATTGATGTTCCTGGTTACCTTGAACTGCGGTCTCGACTCAAAGACCACCTACGCTCTCAGCTCCAGTGGTATCTGGTGAAGGGTGGACATGCAACTGAGGAGATCCAAGAGGAGCAACTCCAAAGAGATTTGGGGCTGTAAAACGATCTATTATGAGTCCCTACACTACGTGTTATCCAAATTGAGGGAAATTACCGATGTCTCGTCTGGCTGAATACCGCAAACTTGAACAGCAACTGGCCGCCCAACTGGCGGAACTTGAGTCCATGAAAAGTGATTCCGGCCTTAAGAAGGAAATGGAGTTTGAGAGCAAACTGCGCGCTTTGCTTGGTGAGTACGGCTACAGCTTGAAAAACGTGATCAATCTGCTTGATCCGCAGGCCAGTCGTCGCGCACCAGCAACCGAGTCCAAGACAGGCACTCGTAAACCACGCCAAGTGAAGATCTACAAAAATCCTCACACCGGCGAAGTCGTCGAAACCAAAGGCGGTAATCACAAGACTCTGAAGGAATGGAAAGCTGAGCACGGCTCCGCGACCGTTGAGTCCTGGCTGACCAAGTGATTTTTGTTTGAGTACAAACAAAGGGGCCCGTTGAGGGCTCTTTTTGTCGGCTAGGAGGATGGAGAAAAATTGAGAGACAGAGCAGTTTCCTAAGCTTTTGGCTTTAGATGGCAGACCTACCGGCCTTAACGAATTGCTTTCGGCTCAAGTTGGACTCTTTCCCTCAATCAACAGTTTACTTTGACGGAAGGCCGAAGCTGGCGATGAGGCTTGCCGTCGCTAGAGTGCACATCACAACAAGCAATGGTGTTGAGCCGAGTTTGTCCAGAATAATAGCAGCTGCCACTGGGCCTACGGCCTGTGCGATCAGCATTGGACGGGCCAATAAGCCCATGCGAGCACCGTAGCCATCTTGCCCAAAGAGAGCCAGTGGTAGCGTCCCACGTGTAATGGTCAGAATCCCATTTCCAGCGCCGTACAGCGCCATTGCAACGAATGCCAGCCATGGAATAGCCGGTAGCAGTAACCCGATTCCTATCCCGCTTAGCAATATCGCGGCCTTGGCGGATGTGGTCGGATGCAAGTTTCGCCCAAGGGAGAACTCTGCAAGACGGGCTACGACTTGAGATGGCCCTATCATCATGCCGATGGCCAGTGCGGTGGCCGTAGCGATGCCGAGCAGCTTCAGCACATCAAGCAGATGGACAGAAATTGAAGAAACCACTAGCGACTGGAGTGTCAGAAGAGTTGCCAGTAGCAGAAAGAGGCGATTATAGGATTTCGTGCGGTGGGCAGTGGTGGTGGAGGGATCACGGATAGGCGTCGTTCCGCTGTTCGAAATCCTCTCACTCTTTGGAATTACAAAGAGATGAATTGGCAATCCAATGACCAGGTGAGTTGCAGCTAGCGCCACACAGCTGTATCTCCAGCCAATCTGCTGCTCAAGACTGGCTATCAGTGGCCAGCCCAAAGTGCTCGCGAAGCCACCCAACAGAGTAAGACCGGTCATTGAAGTCCGTGCACTTTCTCCGAATAGACGTCCGAGAGTCGAGAAGGCAGCGTCATACAGTCCGGCAGCCATAGCGACGCCAATGAATGTCCAGGCCAGGTAGTAGATGCCCAGGTTGCTAGCCATGCCCATCAGCAGCAGTCCCAGTGACATCAGTATTGAACTGGTTGCCAGGACGGGACGGCCACCATGCCGATCTATCTGTCTCCCGACCATAGGAGAGCAAGCCCCTGCGACCAACAGACCCCATGATAGTCCGGCTACAGTGCTGGTAATTGACCATCCCATATCTCGTGCAATCGGCGTCGCAAGGACTGCGGGCAAATAGTACGTTGTACTCCACGCCAGTATCTGTGCGATGCCCATCGCCCAGACCAATCCAGTTCGGTTGATTGTGTGAGGACGGCTGATTGGATAACTCACAAGGTGCGAGCCCACTTTAGTTGTTAGGTGCAACAAATTAGCTACACCGGTGCAGCGTCGTCAATCAAAATGAAGGAGCGGTTGACCATTTCCTGAAGTCGGGACTATCGTTGTATCTAACAACTAATTTGTGGCGACCATGGCAAAGCGAAAAAAAGACCAGTTGACTCAAGACTCCGAGGATCTATACGAAGCCTTGAACCAGCTCGTCCGGGTGTATCAGTTCCGCGACCGGGATCGCATCTGCTGCTATGACGTTTCGGTCACGCAGTGCTATGCCATTGAGACCTTGGTCAAAACAGGCCGACTCCGCCTACAAGCGCTGGCAGAAGAGATGTTCCTGGATAAAAGCACCGCGAGCCGGGTGGTCGATACGCTTGAACGCAAGGGCTATGTATCTCGGGTGGAGGACAGTGAGGATCGTCGGGCAGTGCAGGTTGAAGTTACTGAATCTGGTCATGATCTTTACCAGAAAATCCGCACTGACCTGATCAATGAAGAGCGGGCAATGATCGAACATTTGTCACCTGAAGCACGGCAAGGCGCGTTGAGCTTGCTGAAGCAGATTACTCGAACGACTGAGATTCGCTGCGGCCTGGTCAGTGGCTGTTGCCCGCCGGTGTCCGAGCTGAAATGAGGGGGAAGCCCCTTTTTTGTCTGAAATGTTGTTACTACCAACTGGAGGGAGTCAGGTATGCACATTCGATACGCTGAAGTCAGGGATGCTGCGTCAATAGCTGACATCTATAACCAGGGTATTGAAGAGAGAAGCTCCACATTTGAGACGACGCCGCGCAGGCCAGAGGACATGCTTGAGCGCATCGCGTTGATGGAGCGCTATCCGACCCTGGTAATGGTCAGCGATGCGGACGAGGTGGTCGCTTGGGCAGGCTTGAGTAGTTACCGTTCCCGCACCTGTTACGACGGTATCGCAGACTTCTCGATCTATCTGGATCGGAGCATTCGAGGTCAGGGGTTAGGAAGAGTTTTGCTTCAAGCGCTACTGGGCGAGGCCCAGGCTCAAGGCTTTTGGAAGGTGCTTTCACGCATCTTCACCTTTAATGCGGCCAGTTTGGCGTTGTGCCGTTCGTGTGGATTTCGGGAGGTGGGTGTGTACGAAAAACACGCTTGCCTAGAAGGCCAGTGGCTTGATTGTGTGATCGTCGAGCATCTAATCCCTGCTAATCAGCCGCACTAAAGCGAGGTGTAAGTCATGGACAGAAAACTTCCTATCGCCATCATTGGCGCCGGCCCTGTGGGGTTGGCTGCTGCCTGCCATCTCATCGCGAGAGGGCTGACTCCCTCGATCTTCGAGGCAGGGCCCAGTGCCGGGGCAAGCATCGAAAACTGGGCACACGTGCGGATGTTTTCTCCATGGGGGTTCAACATCGACAAGCAGGCCGCCACGCTGCTCACGGCCCAAGGATGGGTGGCGCCCGCTGAGGACGTTTATCCCACCGGGCGTGAACTGCTGGATGACTACATATATCCACTTGCAGCACTGCCATCCGTGAATAGCTATCTATGCCTGAACACCGAAGTCTTGGCGGTGACTCGGTTCGGCCAGGACGTCATGAAGACGAAGAACCGTGCAGCCACATCATTTCTGCTACGGGTCAGGACTCCAGAGGGCGAAAAGGATGTGCTCGCCAGCGCCGTCATAGATGCATCCGGCACCTTCCGCTCGCCAAATTGGATGGGAGCTCATGGTATTCCTGCGGTGGGCGAGAAGGATTTGGCTGAACGTATCTCCTATGGCATTCCCGAAGTGCTTCATAGTGAACGCCAACGCTATGCCAATCGGCGTGTCATGGTGATAGGCAGTGGGCACTCTGCGTTCAGCGTCTTGCAAGACTTGACCCGGCTTGCCCTCCAGGAGCCTGGCACGAAGATTTTCTGGGTAATTCGCGGCTCCTCTTTGGATCGCATATTGGGCGGAGGGGCCAACGACAAACTGGAGGAACGGGGGAAACTAGGGCAGAGGATTCGCCAGTTGTTGAACGATGGGGCCATTGAGCTGTTCACCAACATCGCTATCAACAAGGTTTTCGCAACTGACGACGGCGTCGTTGTTGAGGCGGACGGCCATGCTCTCCCGGTGGTGGATGAAGTCGTGGTCGCAACCGGCTTCCGACCTAAATTGGAGCTGCTTGCCGAGCTGCGTTTGGCGCTGGATTCGGCGACTCAAAGCCCCATTAATCTTGCCCCGCTAATTGATCCGAATGAGCATAGTTGCGGCACTGTTCGCCCACATGGTGCCGTCGAACTGGCTCACCCTGATGAAGGGATTTTCATCGTAGGAATGAAGAGCTATGGCCGAGCCCCGACTTTCCTGCTCCTGACAGGCTATGAGCAGGTGCGTTCGGTGGTAGCGGCGTTGGCCGGTGATTGGGATGCTGCCAAGCGAGTTGAATTGGTCTTGCCAGAGACAGGTGTGTGCAGCACGCAGTTCGATGATTCTGAGTGCTGCGACCGAGCGGCAAGCTCTGGCTGTTGCGAGCCAAGTTGTTGCACCGATTCGGCTAAGGTTGCCGAAGTTTCGCCTGTGTTGAAGGGTTCCTGCTGCTCGTAACTGTGTGCAAATCTACATGCATAAGTCAGGCATTTGAGTTCGTCCTGACCACTTGCACGCAGCTGATGTAATTACTAAGTCATCGACTCAATTTGCGATTTTTTACGCCAAACCAGAGCCGGTATTGCTCGGATGTAGATCAGCTCACCCACCAACTCGACTAGCGTTTGGGTGATCACCGCCGCCGCCGCAAGGCCTCGAATTTCTTCAGGCAATGCCAAGGCCAGTGGAAGAACGACCAAAGAGTTACGCGTTGACGAACTGAAAGTGACCGCCCTGGCAGCGGTGGAAGGTAGCTTGAAAGCTCTCGAAGCCAAGGCGCCCACCAGCGGTGCCAGCAGCGTGAAGCCGATATACACAGGAATAACCGGAGCAAGTTTGTCGATGTCGCGAACGACCGAGGAGATTTGAGAACCGACCACCGCGACCAGAACTGCTGCCATTGCTGGAACGGGTAGCCAGGCCCAGGCGGCGTTCCAACCGCCGACGATTTTCGACCTTTTGGCCAACGCCGCTGTAACCACGGCCAACAACAACGGCGCGACAATCAGCACGAGAAAGGCTTCAACAAACGGGCCTACCGAAATCACGACTTCGGACTTTCCACCCAACATGAAGGCCAAGTACACGGGTAGCAGAACGAGCTGAAGCAGCAGCAGGATTGGTGTCGCCGCAAGGATTCCACGAGAGTCGCCCTTGCCAATATGAGTAAAGACCACCACGTAGTCGATGCAGGGTGTCAGCAGTACCAGGAGAGCACCAACAAGGATCGCCGGATGATCCGTGAGTCCTCTGGTAAGCCCCCACACCAACAGCGGAATCAGTACGAAGTTGGCGATCAGCAGGGCTGACATGAAGCGTTTGTTGCTTAGGCCTTCGCGCAGGTCAAGAAAGGGAATTTGCAGGAACATCGCATACATCAGCACGGCGATAGTCGGAGTCACCAGAGCATTCAGTCCCTGCGCCGCTGAAGGAACCATCAATCCACCGACTGCTGCGGCTATAACCGCGACGAAATAGATCGGTATTTGGTTCTGTTCAAGTGCATCCCTGTCCATCGTGCTCCCCTAGTATCAAAAAGGTCGTCAGCCTAAGCAACCACAGCATGTCCGTCGAGTGATGTGTGCATTTCTAGCGTCGTGCGAAGGCCATCACTGATATTTGACGGAACACCCATAGGGTTGTGTCGAAGAAATGCTGACCGGCTTATCAGCCAGGCTTTCATCCAAAGCTGTTTTCACGAAGTTCTTTGCGATTTTGACGTCCTCAAGCTTCGTGCTGCGCTTGTCATCAATTGCCCCCGCGTATACCACCATGCCGGCAGGGTTGACCACAAACATGTGAGGGGTCGTTTTAGCGCCGTACAGCTTGGCTAAGCTGGTGTCTGAATCCATCAATAAGGCAGATGGGGCTGCTTTCATCTCAGTTTCCCATGCATTCATTTCTGAGCCTGGACGGTAAGAAGAGCTTCCTGCTTCTGCTGTGTTGACTGACAACCACACCACGCCTTTTGCGCGGTACTCGCTTTGTAAGGCCTGCATGTTGCCGCTGCGATAGTGTTTTTGGGTAAACGGGCAAACAGGATTCATCCACTCCAGAACCACGTACTTCCCTTTGTAGTCCGCCAGCGAGACAGAAGTGCCGTTGCTGTCCGTGGCGGTGAAGTTCGGAGCAGCTTGCCCTACGACTGCCGTCGCGCTCGCTACGTTCGCCCAGAGCGATACAAGCAGTAATGTCATTGAAGCGACGATGGACGTTTTCATGTCGGGATTTCCTCGGTTAAAGAGTGCCCAGAATGGGCTTTGACGATTCGTTGCCAGGTGACACGGGCGAAGCTAGTGCAGCCTTCACCAGTGATTTAGTCAGCAACTCTGGCAGCATTTCTGGCGATTGGCCTGGACGGAGAACGAGATACATAGGAACCGCAGAGCGGCCATAGCGCGCCAAGGCACGGGTGATTTCAGGGTCTCGATTTGTCCAGTCGCCCCGCATTCTGACCACGCCGCTTTGCTCAAAGGCCTGGTCGATTTCATCGGAATTCAGCACGAGCTTTTTATTGACTTGGCAGGTCACGCACCAGGCAGCGGTAAAGTCGACAAATACGGTCTTCCCATCGCCCAGTCGCTGTTCAACCTTTGCTTGCGAGTAGGCCTCCCACTTACCAGCTTGGGGTGTTAACCCGGAGGTCGCGGAGCCGGCGATATTGGCCATCGGTATCAGGACGCTTAACGCCAAAACCCACGAAATTGTTTTACCCAACCTAGAGGGAAACCTGCCGAAAAACCACAGGCCAAGACCCATTAACCAGAGTGCCAAAAGAAGGTCGATCAACGGGCTTACACCTGCCTGAACGCCCAGCACCCAGGCGAGCCAAATGACGGTTGCAAGCAGTGGAAAGGCTAGAAATTGACGTAATTGCACCATCCATGGCCCTGGTCGTGGCAACCACTTCCTGATGCCGGAAAACCAAGCCAGCAGGAAATATGGCAAGGCCATACCGAGGCCCAGCGAGGTGAAGACGGCCAACGAAGTCCATCCGGGCTGGGTCACCGCATAACCAAGCGCCACTGCCATGAACGGGCCGGTGCAGGGTGAGGCAACGGCAACAGCGAGCACACCGGAGAAAAATGCACTGACGTCTGGGTGACGAGGGCTGATGGATGCAAGAGGGCTCGGCAGCAAGCTGCCCATCTCGAAAACACCCAAAAGATTGAGCGCAAGCACAAAAAACAACACCGCAAGACTGGCGACTATTACCGGTGATTGAAGCTGAAAGCCCCATCCGAATTCATGCCCTGCTGACCGTAATCCCATCAGCACAATCGCAAGTAGCCAGAACGATATGACGACGCCGATTGAGTAAAACAGGCCATTTCGACGCGATTTGTTAGCATCTGCTTCGCGAGCAAATGCGAACACTTTCATCGAGAGGATCGGAAAGACACAAGGCATCAGGTTGAGCAGTATCCCGCCTGAAAAAGCCAGCAACACAGCAGCAACCAACCCCAGTTGAGCACTTGTATCGAGGCTGGTGTCCGGCTTGTCAGCTACTGCACCCTGGACTGGAATATCGATTTCCAGAGCTTCTGGTGAGGCCGTGCCATTTTCCATTACCACAATGCCGCGAAGTCTCACCAGGGGAGCCACTGGCTGAACTGCACGTGTGATGGAAAGCTGATAGCCAGCGCCATCGTGTGACAAGGTCTGAGCCGCGCTCGGTTCGATCACACCTTCATCATAAGGAAAAAAACTGACGCTCTGAGGGAGGGATCGCCCCTGTGGAGGCACGATAGAAAGGGTACTACCGGCACTCGTCGATTCCGCAGTAAAGCTCCAATCATTCGCCTTTTTTGGCAACAGGGTTCGCACCGTCTCGAAGCCCCGAACGGCCTCGGGATTGGCGATGGGAGTAGAGTTCGGCAATCCAACTGGTAGGGTTAGTGTCAGTTGCCCCTCTTCAGGGATGCAGACGTCATTGCAAACAAGCCACTCCACTTGACCACTCAGCGTGACCGACGGTTTGGCGAAGTCCGGTGGCAGGGTGATGTCACTAATGAGCCAAGCTTCACCCTCGTAGCCAAAGTTCATCAGTGGGCCAAACGGTATTCGCTTGGGAGCGGGCCATTGAATCGCGCCCATTTTGATGCCTGCAGGCACGTTCCACTTGATCTGCGTCGGCAAGCCGGAATCGCCAGGGGTGCGCCAATAGCTGTGCCACTGTGGGTGGTGGTTTAACTTCAACGCAATTGACGATGTTTTTCCCGGCGTCAGCTCCTGGTGTTCTGCCACCAACTGCGCACTCATGTGCTCGGTTGTGACTACCTTGCTCGCAGTGGATGCCCATAGCGCGCCCGCGTAGATACCGAGCAACAACGTAAGGCATACGCGTACCAAGTGCTTGTGCAGGGCGATCAAGCGGGAGGTGCCCACGATATCAGTGACCACTGCACTCCGCTCCTTTGCAAGGCTTTTGCGAATTCGCGCAACGGTTCCCTTTGCGGCGGACATTGCGATACACCAGGGTTCCAACCGATAGGGCCACTAGGGTCAGCGCAAGCCAGAGGTCATTGGCGATTCTGGCTGTTATGGAAACTGCAGACAGCCCTATCAGCCCATTCATGAGCCCAAGCACCGGGGTGACACAACAGGCCAGGCAACCTAGGCCCACTGCACCGCCTATTCTATTGAGGCTTGTGGCCTTCATCATTGAGCATCTCTTTAGAAAAACAAAGCTTGAGCTGATCACCGTGCGCTGGTTATCAATATCAAGCCGAACCAGAGTAATATCTGTAGCTACTACAGGTTCAAGCGATTTCTTTGGAGAAGCGATATGTGGGGAATCGGCGCCTTGTCGAAGCAGACCGGATGTAACATCGAAACCATCCGGTACTACGAAAAGATTGGCCTGCTACCCGTCGCCAATCGTTCATCTGGAGGACACCGGGTTTACACGGAACAGCACCGAGCGCGACTGCTGTTTATCCGCCAAGGACGGGAGCTTGGATTCCCTCTGGATGAAGTCCGCGAACTGATTAGCCTGTCAGGCGATCAGCAGCGTTCTTGCGGTGAGGCATTGTCTGTGGTCAGAAAGCATCTGGAGTCCGTGGAAGCAAAAATGGCCCGATTGCAAACCATCAGACAAGAATTACTGTCTATGGCCAAGGATTGCCAAAGCTGCTGTCCCGGAACAATGGCACCCGATTGCCCCATCGTCGAAGCGCTGGCCGAATCCGGGATCAAAGTCAGCTCCAAATGCTGCTCCTGAAAGTGCACTAATCATCAGCCGCACCGACTTAGATCTCGGGTGATTTCACATGGCCGATCAATGGCAATGCAACGCTGTGGTAAGGGGACGGAATTCGCATAGTGTTTTGTTGCTTTAGCTGTTCATCGCTGCGCTGCGATCACTGCTTCAGTGTCTGTGGAACGCAGATGGCGTAGCAAATGTGGGAGGATGACCTCAGTGTCAGGCCCCACACCTCTGAGGGTTGCTGAGGCGAAATTGCGCTGCTTCGGTAGACCCACAAAGTACAGGCCTGGGACATGGCGCGCTTGTCCATCACGCTGCATTAGCCTCCCCCGATCATCCGTTACCGCTAAGTCTTCAAGAAAGGCAATATTTGGGCGGAACCCAGTGGCGAATAACAGACAATCAACGGCTTCCTGCTGACCATCCGCCCAAACAACGCCGGTAGGGGGTACTTGCTCGAATATCGACCGCTGATTGAAAAGGCCCGACTTCAGCGCCTTTTTGTAAGTGCCGTCATCCAGTACTGGCGTGCTCTGATCATTGAGCCAGCGGGTTCTTTCCAGGCCTGTCCATTTCAGCCAAGCATGGAAATCCGCGCCGAGTAGTTTCTGCGGAAAGAATCGAATCGCCTCGCGTGTGGCCAGCGTGACCTCGGCCACCGTGGCTAGCTCGTAAGCTATCTGCACTGCCGAGTTCGCCGCGCCAATGACCACGATGCGTTGCCCTCTGAACGCTTGTGTATTTCGATACTCGGCGCTGTGAAGTTGAACGCCCCGAAAACTTTCGAGCCCCGGAATGTCCGGGGTAAAGGGGCGGCTAAATGCCCCGGACGCCACGACCAGAGCCCTGGTAAAGCAGCTCTGCCCATTGGCAGCCACTATCTGGAACCCCCCAGCTTTCTGATCCACCGTTATGACCTGTATCCCTGGAAGAATCGGCAACTGGAAGAAATTGGCGTACTGCTCTAGGTAGCGCACTACTTCATCTCGGGAGGGGTAGTGCGCCGGCTCTCCAGGAAACGGCAGCCCCGGTAGTGAGGAGTATGCTGCCGGCGAGAAGAGTTCGAGGCTGTCGTAATAGTTGCGCCAGTTACCACCAGATTGCTGCTGCTCATCCAGGATCAGGAAGTCGAGTCCCTGCTGTTTCAAATGCCAGCCACAGGCCAGTCCTGCCTGCCCTGCGCCTATTACGACAACATCGAATCGGTGATCTATTGCGTTCATATATGCGCACCTATACACATATTGCGATAAATAAAAATCAGTGAGATCCGCCTGGGCAGCACAACGACGCAATGCTTTTGGTGTGATGGAGGATGTCCTCCAGTCGCTTGACGATGGCTGGGCCGTCCACCTCATAGAAGACTTGGCGCCCCACCTTCGTCGCACGCACGATCCCAGCGTCCAGCAGCACCTGAAGATGACGAGATATCACCGAGCGCTCCTGGGGTAAATCAGCTGCAATCGCGGTTACATCTGCTCGACCTAATTGCATCACGCGCTTCAGTACGGCGACTCTTGGCGGCTCGCAAAGGGCTTTGAAGAATGCGCCATCGAGAGACTCAATGGCAGACTCAATGGCTTGAGATCGGCTAGTGGTGACGTTCATATCGACAATATATGTGCGTCTTCGTGCACATGTAAAGCGCTTCTCGGAGGGTGGCGTTACGCCTCATCAGTGGACAGCCAAGTTCATTCTGCTCATCAAGGCTCCTGTCTGGGATTGAGATGCTGGACAGCCTAAAGCCACGGTGATGACAGAATAATTACCTCGCGTATATGCGAGAAGGCGTATGTAATGCAGCTGAATGTGTGCTCGTTTCCCGAGATTTTGCTTCGAGTCGTGAGCGTATGGGGTTGGATGCTGTGCATGTGCGCGTATTCGCCTTTGCGGATTTACTGTATATTCGAAAAAACGTATATTCGGAAAACCATATCCAATTCGAGACTTGGCGATGACCGATAAGACCCGCGTGCTGTTTGTTTGTGTGGCTAACGCTGCCCGCTCGCAACTGGCTGAAGCACTTCTGCGGCACACTGATTCCGAACAATTCGACGCATTCAGTGCAGGTACTGCGCCCGGCGAGATCGATCCCCGCACCTTGGGATCGCTTCAGCACCTGGGTGTGAGTACTGAAGGGTTGCACAGCAAGTCTATCGATGAGTTTGCGGGAGAGCGTTTCGATTACGTCATCACGCTATGCGATAAATCATCTCTGGAATGTCATGCCCTTCCAGGCGCCGGAGAGGTACTGGCCTGGAACTTTGAAGATCCGGTGACCAGCGCCAAGCACGATGCATTCCGTCACACCCTTCACGAGATCCATGAACGCATCAAGATGTTCGTGTTGGTGAAAACCAAACGTTGAGACCCCCTATGGCTGACCATCTGACACCGACCACCGTATTCAAATGCTTGGCTGACGAAACTCGCGTTCGTCTGATGTTACTCATCACCCGTGAGCAAGAGCTGTGCGTTTGTGAACTGACCTGCGCACTCGATGAGAGCCAACCGAAAATCTCCCGGCACCTGGCGCAATTGCGCAGTTGCGGTTTGCTGGAGGATCGTCGGCAAGGTCAATGGGTGTATTACCGCCTGCATCCCAGTCTGCCGGATTGGGTGATTGCCGTACTGAAAACCACACTGGATGCCAACCAGCACTGGCTCAGTCCAGACGCCAAACGCCTCGACGTGATGGGTGATCGCCCACAGCGCTTGGCCGCTTGTTGCTGAGTTAACGCCTGCCCGAGCAGCGCTCGACCTTTACGAGATAGCCCGATGAAGATTCTGTTTCTCTGCACCGCCAACAGTTGCCGCAGCATTCTTTGTGAAGCTATGTTCAATCACTTGGCTCCGACTGAGATGCAAGCCTACAGCGCCGGTAGCCAGCCAAAGGGCGAAGTCCATCCATTGAGCCTGAAAACGTTAAATAAGGCTGGAATCTCGACCGCAGGGCTCTACAGCAAGTCCAGCGATGTCCATGTGAACCTGGCCCCTGATTTTGTCATCACGGTTTGCGACAAGGCTGCCGGCGAAGCCTGCCCGGTCTTTTTTGGCCCGGCCACCAAGGCCCACTGGGGGCTGGCAGATCCTTCTGAGTATCAAGGGACTCAAGAAGAGATGGAGGCGGCTTTCGAAGCCACTCTGGAACAGATCAGAACCCGCATTGAAGCCTTCCTGGCGTTACCACTCAAGCAGTTAAGCGCCGAGCAACTCAAGGCCGAACTGGCCTTGATTGGCACTTTCTGACTCTGGGGATATGACAATGAGTAAAAGTCGTCTTTCTTTTTTAGATCGCTACCTAACGGTCTGGATTTTTCTCGCCATGGCGATTGGTGTGAGCTTGGGTAGTCTGTTCGAAGGGCTACCGGTCTGGCTTAACAGCCTTTCGGTGGGTTCGACCAACATCCCGATTGCCATCGGCCTGATTGTGATGATGTATCCGCCGTTGGCCAAGGTCAGGTACGAAGAGCTGCCGGAGGTATTCAAGGACAAGCGCATCTTGGCGCTATCGTTGATCCAGAACTGGGTGATTGGCCCAGTGCTGATGTTCGTACTGGCCATCGTCTTCCTCGCTGACAAGCCAGAGTACATGACCGGCCTGATCCTCATCGGTTTGGCTCGCTGCATCGCCATGGTGCTGGTGTGGAATCAGATCGCAGGCGGCAATAACCAATATGTCGCCGGGTTGGTGGCCTTCAACAGCATCTTCCAGATCCTGTTCTTCAGCGTGTATGCATGGATCTTCTTAGGTCTACTGCCGCCATTGTTCGGCCTTCAGGGCAGTGTGATTGACACCAACTTTGTCAGCATCGCGGAGTCCGTGCTGATCTATCTGGGCATCCCGTTTCTGGCCGGTTTCCTTACGCGCAGGATCCTCATTAGCCGCAAAGGCGAAACCTGGTACAGCCAGCGCTTCATTCCGCGCATCAGCCCACTGACCCTGGTCGCGCTGTTGTTGACCATCGTGGCGATGTTCAGCCTCAAGGGCGACATGGTGTTGCAGTTGCCGCTGGATGTGCTGCGCATCGCTATCCCGCTGACTATCTACTTCGTGGTGATGTTTTTCATCAGCTTTTGGATGGGCAAGCTGCTCCGCGCTGACTATCCACGCACCACTGCACTGGCCTTTACCGCTGCCAGCAACAACTTCGAACTGGCCATAGCCGTCGCCCTCGCGACTTTCGGCCTCGCCGCGCCGGTGGCCTTCGCTACTGTGATTGGCCCGCTGGTTGAAGTGCCGGTGTTGATCTCCCTGGTCGGCGTGGCCCTCTGGCTCAAGCGCCGCTGGTTCGATCATCCGAAGGGTGCCCTCGCTCAGGAGTAAATGTATGACTGAAGAAATGATCCCCAACCTCGATGCCGAACTGGTCGATCTGCCAACACTCGATAAGCTCGGCAGTACGTTGTCGGCCACGCACAAGCCGCGCATCCTGCTGCTCTACGGCTCGACTCGCGAGCGTTCGTTCAGCCGCCTACTGACTGAAGAAGCTGCGCGCCTGTTGCAGCACCTCGGCGCAGAAACACGCATTTTCAATCCATCTGAGCTGCCGTTGCCAGATGACGTACCGGACAGCCACCCCAAAGTGCAGGAGCTACGCGAACTGGTGCTCTGGTCAGAAGGTCAGGTCTGGTGCTCCCCCGAGCGCCATGGCTCGATGAGCGCGGTGTTCAAGGCGCAGATCGACTGGATTCCATTGACCATGGGCGCGGTGCGCCCAACTCAGGGCAAGACGCTGGCGGTGATGCAGGTTTGTGGTGGCTCGCAATCTTTCAACGTGGTTAACCAGCTACGTGTGCTGGGTCGCTGGATGCGCATGTTCACCATCCCTAACCAGTCCTCGGTGCCAAAGGCCTACCTGGAGTTCGACGAGGCCGGGCGCATGAAGCCTTCCTCATTCTACGACCGTGTCGTGGACGTAATGGAAGAGCTGGTGAAGTTCACATTGCTGCTGCGCGAACGGCAGGACTATCTGGTCGACCGCTATTCCGAGCGTAAGGAATCGGCGGAAGAACTTTCCAAACGCGTTAATCAACGCTCTATCTGAAGGACGATTGATCGTGCACCTACATCCGTACTCCGTGCTCACCACGACAGCTGTGCAAGGCCAACTGATCTTCACTCCTTGCCCAGGTACCAAAGACGCGTCGGTCGCTGAGGCGCTGGACACTCTGAAGACCGCAGGTGCGTCGGCATTGCTGACGCTGATGCCCAGCGAAGAGTTGAGCCAGAACGAAGCCGAGAATCTGCCAGAGCAATGCCAACAGCACGGCATCGAGTGGTTTCACCTGCCCGTGGAAGACAACCAAGCGCCTGCTGAGTCGTTCCAGGCTGCCTGGGAGGCCAATCGTGAGCGGATCAAGCAACTGCTCACCGAAGGCAAGAATATTGCCATTCATTGCAAGGGCGGCTCGGGCCGTACCGGATTGATTGCAGCGCAACTGCTGATCGAATGCGGAGTGCCGTTCCGCGAGGCAGTAAGCGAAGTACAAGCGCTGCGTCCGCGTGCGATTCAACACCCTGCGCATATCAACTACATCAGCCAATTCGACATCGCCAAGTCGCAATTGCCCCCAGACAGCAGTCCCAAGAGAACAACAGCATGAGCATCAAAGTAGGTATCAACGGTTTCGGTCGCATCGGTCGTCTCGCCCTGCGTGCAGCCTGGGGCTGGCCAGAGTTCGAGTTTGTGCAAATCAATGACACGGCAGGCGATGCAGTAACCCATGCGCACCTGATCAACTTTGACTCTGTGCATGGTCGTTGGCACAACGAAGCCAGCGCAGATGGCGATCATGTGGTGATTGGCGGCAAGCGCATCAAGGTCACTGCGAACAAAGCGATTGCCGATACCGACTGGTCGGGTTGCGATCTGGTGATTGAGGCCAGCGGCAAGATGAAAACCGTGGCGGTGTTACAGGCTTACCTGGATCAGGGTGTTAAGCGTGTGGTGGTCTGTGCGCCGGTCAAGGAGCAAGGCGCCTTGAACGTGGTGATGGGCGTTAACCAGCACTTGTTCGACCCGGCGCAGCACCGCATTGTGACCGCTGCATCCTGCACCACCAATTGCTTGGCCCCGGTCGTCAAAGTGATCCACGAGAACCTGGGCATTCGCCACGGCTCGATCACCACCATTCACGACCTGACCAACACCCAGAGCATCCTGGATCAGCCGCACAAGGATCTGCGCCGCGCCCGCGCTTCAGGCATGAGCCTCATCCCGACCAGTACCGGCTCGGCCACCGCCATTGCGGAAATCTTCCCCGAACTGCGTGGCCGCTTGAATGGTCACGCGGTGCGTGTACCACTGGCCAACGCCTCGCTCACCGATTGTGTGTTCGAAGTGGAGCGTGCCACCTCGGTGGATGAGGTTAATGCGTTGCTCAAGGCGGCGGCAGAAGGCCCACTGAAAAATATCCTCGGCTATGAGGAGCGCCCACTGGTGTCCATCGACTACCGAACCGACCCGCGTTCATCAATCATTGATGCGCTGTCGACGATGGTGATCAATGGTACTCAAGTGAAGATCTATGCCTGGTACGACAACGAATGGGGTTACGCCAACCGCGCTGTTGAGCTGGCCAAACTGGTCGGTTTGGCCGATTAACAGGAAGAGATCATGAACGCGTTGTCAGCCCTTTCACCGCAAGTGCGCCAGTACCTGTTGGTGACCGGCAATTACTGGGCCTTTACCCTCACCGACGGTGCGCTACGCATGTTGGTGGTGTTGCACTTTCATGCGTTGGGCTACAGCCCGTTACAGATTGCGTTCCTGTTTCTGTTCTATGAAATATTCGGTGTCATCACCAATCTGGTCGGCGGTTACTTGGGTGCCCGTCTAGGTCTGAATCGCACCATGAACATTGGTTTGGGACTCCAGGTGGCAGCCTTGTTGATGCTGACTGTGCCCGCCGCTTGGCTGACCATACCTTGGGTAATGGGGGCCCAGGCGTTGTCGGGCATAGCCAAAGACCTCAACAAGATGAGCGCCAAGAGTTCCATCAAACTCCTGGTGCCCGACAACCAACAAGGCACCCTCTATCAATGGGTGGCAATTCTCACTGGCTCGAAGAACGCGCTCAAAGGCGTGGGTTTCTTCCTGGGCGGTGCGCTGCTGGCATTGCTGGGCTTTACGGTTGCCGTGCTAGCGATGGCCGCGACTCTGGCGTTGATCTGGATAGCCAGCCTGTTCCTGCTGAAGAAGGATCTGGGCAAGGCCAAAGCCAAACCGAAGTTTCGCGACATCCTCTCCAAGAGCAGAGCAATCAATATCCTTTCGGCGGCGCGAATGTTCCTATTCGGTGCCCGCGATGTCTGGTTCGTTGTTGCGCTGCCTGTCTATCTGAGTAGCGTGTTCGGGTGGGACTTCTGGAAGGTAGGTGGCTTTCTTGCGGCTTGGGTCATCGGCTACGGCATTATTCAATCGTTGGCCCCAAACATAACCGGTAAGAAGCGTGGCCACGTCCCGGATGGAAAGGCTGCATTCGAGTGGGCGGCCTTGCTCGCGGGCCTGCCTGCAGCAATCGCTCTCGGTCTCTCGACGGGTTGGTCGCCGCACATTGTGCTGCTGGGTGGGTTGATGGTGTTCGGTGCGCTATTTGCGGTGAACTCCTCTTTGCACAGTTACCTCATCGTCTCGTACGCCAAAGAGGATGGGGTGTCACTGGATGTGGGGTTTTACTACATGTCCAACGCCCTGGGCCGATTGCTCGGCACCGTGCTGTCCGGCTGGATCTATCAGGGTTACGGATTGGAGGCCTGCTTGTGGGTTTCCACGGCCTTCGTGTTGTTGGCCGCCCTAATTTCTATCGCCTTGCCTAGGCATGCCGAGGCGATATGAAACTGTAAGATGTTCGGTAAGCATCTCACTGGCGTTCCACCCATCAAAGATGGCGATACCAACGTAGATGGTGCTAGCTACTGAATAGCTCCGCACCCAGCAGTCATTGTGTAAAAAATTCGGGTGAGCATCCGTAGCCAACTTTCAGCATACGAGAGGACGAGTGAAGAAACACAAGCGGTGTTACTCCGAGCGCTCTGCCTCCGCCTTGACTCGAACGTTAGCCTTGATGAGCGCGCTGCGCAGGCTGGCCAAAACGTAACCGGCGTGAAAGTCATAGTCGGCTTTGGCTTGCTTGACCACCTCTGCCTGGGCCTCGCAAGCGGCGACGTCGACCGGATCCGGTGGAACGGCAAACAGCTTGGCTTGTAGCGTCAGCCACTGCTCGCGAGCGGCCTGCAGGTTTTGCATGGCTTCGTCGGCGGTGTGCATCAGCTCCGGTAGGTCAGCTATTTCAATCAACATGGCGACGCTCCCAGAACGGGTTGGTGAATCGAGCATAGCCTGTGGTCGATCCCTGCGCTTCTGATTTTTGCTCTTCAGCGGGAGTGAGAGAGCATGTCTGCATCTGCCCCCGCCGAGGTGTCCCTTGACCCATTAAGCTTTGAGCAGTCTTAATGTCATGCCTGCGTTCACTCCGTGAGGAGCAGCTATTTACAGTTGCCAGCCTTTCGATATCCCGCCGCCTGGGCGTCAGATTCAGAATCAAAAGTAATTTGGTTTTTCGCCGACACCTGACCATAACCAGGGCACCCCATTGAGAGGTGGTACACCTGACTCTTCCTATTAGCAATGATCGTACCTACCCCGGTCGAGCTCGCCAGGGTTGGCTGGGCTGCGGCTCGCGGAGGATTAACGGGAAGGGCGCTAACTACCCCATCACCAACCGCTTTGTATCCTTGCGACCAACGTCGGTCACCGGTTACGAAAGGATTGGCGTGCCCCATGATTGCCGCAATGCGTTTATCCCGCTCTTTCTCCCAGGCCGAAACCGGGTACTGCTTGTCCCAGGCCATCAGTAGCTGTTGCTGCTGACGAGACATGCTCAGGTTGTATCTGTCGAACATGTAAAAGGTTGTTCTGGCGACCAGCCCTTTAACCTCGTCACGCGGCTCCGCAGTTCGTTGATCGAAATCAACCCGTGTCTTGCATTGCCCATACTGCGGCGCTATCCCGGAGGCCATACCGTAGTTGAAATTACTACGGTCGCCATTCACCTCCCCAACAGATGGGTAGAGGTTGAACAGGTCTGCCTCCATTGCTCGAAACACGGGATCATCGTCTACGCAGTGCTCCCGTCCGCCGTTCTTCCAGCATTGGCGTTGGTTACCGAAAGTCCAGGCAGGAACAATGTGTTCCCACTCAGTTCGTTCAGCTCGGTTCTGCTGTTTCCTGGTTTGATAACCGCAAGATTCAGCATCGATCCGGCCACCTGACTTGCCTACCCATGTCCATTTGCATCCGCAATACAGCTCACCAAAGGCACTGTTAGCCTGGTCAAGGTAGATTTTCTGCTTTGCTATGACCTTGGCTTCGGAGAAGGTCGAGGGAGGACTAGAGAAGGCGGGGGTAATTACTGCGAGGAAGAGCGTTACTACGGACAGCAGTTTTTTCATTGGAAAACATTAGAAAATTAGGGGGCGTGCATTATACGCACGACGCAACGTCTGCCGACGGAAGACAGGAAGCCACCTAAAGCATGAAAAGTTTGTTTCAGTGATCTGAGCCTCACACCCCGAGGTCGAGTTGCAATCTCCACTCCAACAAGTCTTTCGTCAACGTATCTGGTGGCAACGCAACTACGATACCGCGCAACAGATGGTAGCGTTGGCCATTAGGCAACGCGACTGCGTCTGGATTGTCTTCGAACAACCGGGGCCCCATTGCAGCCAAACGCTGTCCTTCACGCAGAGCCTGCAACGCTTCAGCACCCAACCACTCACTTCGTAGGTAACCGAGGATATCCACTGGGCGGGTTTTCACGTAGCTGGCCAAGAGCTCAGCAACCAGGTGCGCCAAGCTCTCCATGCCCAGCGTCGCAGCGGCAAGCTGCCAAATTTTACTTCCTGGGGAACAGTAATTGCCATGAGCCTACGTGTCATCCTTGAGATCTGACGCTAACGCGCCTTTCAATTCAAGTAACGAGTCCAGCTATCGAACGTCCTCACGCGGATCGTCTGACATCGGTATGGACTCCTCAACGTGCCGGAGAAGGGCTTCGCTGTCGTTTCCATTGAGATCAAAGACAATCATGATGAGTCCGGAGTTTTGGAAGAGGGGGCGAATTAGCAGGCGTACCCATGACTGACTCTTTCAAGTTCAGCTTTTACGAGTTCGTATCCCGCTTCAGAGTGAGCGAGCTGCAATGGTGTGCTATCTCCGAGAGCGCATTTCGGCTGGTTCAGCCATCTGTCGGCTTTGGCTTTGTTGGCAAAAATTTGCTCGGCTTGCAGTTCTATAAGTTCGACATAGTTCTTCATTCTGGCTCCGATAAAGTATCTTCTCTGGGACGTCTTCATACCGATGGTTGTGTCATCTGATACGCTGCAGTTTCCTCAGAGCATCCTGTTAATGAGTGATGCTCTGATCAAATTCTGACCACCATAGAACGGTTTCCTAACGGCCTCTATTGATCATCACGTGAAGGAGACTTCCCCAGAGGGGGTGTAATGGCGGGAGTATAATATTCAGAGGGCGTGCTAAATGGAATACTCGGAATTCCTGCGGCGAAGCTTTCTGGATATAAGCCAGTGTCATTTGATAGTTGAGGTGGGCTAGAAATTAGGTGATATTGATAGTATGCATATAGATAGGGTTTGGATTGATAGTTTTTGATGCTGTTTTTTTTGTTCATTGTCAGTGCTCGGAAAAAGGTATGTTTGGTTACGGAGGGGTCTGATTTATTTGACAATTGTTAGTCTGGATCGAGTGTTGGGGTTATGTAGTTCCAGTTCCATGTCGTGTAACCGTTTCAATAATAGTAGCTCTCGCCCTAATGATTGCTCATACAGTAATCGATAATGTTCTTCTTTGTGAGTTTTCTGTTCGAGTTTCGATGTGGGTGCTTGGTATTCTGGCTGCTCTTGTTTTGCTTTTTGAATGGCAGAAATTAAGCCATAAAATACACGCCGGCTTTTCTTGATTGAACCTTTAGATCTCCCAGCCTCCAACGCTACACTGTCATTGGAAATACGTGTTCCTAAAGCCACACGTTTGGGTTTATTCCGGATGAGCCGATCAAGCGCTTGCTCATATTCACTAAGCATAGTCACGAAATAATCTCCATTCTCATGCGTTTAAAGTCGTTAAGTTGCTCTACTTCTGTGACATATTCCATCGTGTTGGGTTTAAGTTGATCAACAAAATTTTGTTGTTCTTCAATAAGAGAATCTATTTTAGAATGTTGAATCAAACCGTCCTTACAGTTGATGCAAGCGGTCACAACCACATGCGCTCGTAATGCACATCCACTACGTGACATACAACCACCCAAAGCGGTTTCTCGGTAAAAAATCAACCCGTTCCGGAAGTTTTTAGCGGTTTCACTCCTATCTCTATAGATAATAAAATTGTCGATGTCTGCCTGAGTGTTGGCAGCTTGTGCTCCATAAATAGCAGTGCCGTTATCCAAGACATTCGAGGTGTAAGCTCGCGACTCCCATAAAGATTGCTCGTCCGTAAAATCATTTTTGATATGATCATTTGGTGTATCAAGCAACCAAGAGGCGTTGGAAAATCCTCTTGAGTAATACATCGTCATTTCAATCCTGATGTGATGAAGGGCGACTTTCAAAGATGATAGATTGACTAAGCCACTTTGAAGCGCGTAAACGCATAATGATCTACGAAATTGGTGCGTGGTTGTAGGCCAAGTGTTACCAATCGCAAATTCAGGGTCTGCATGCCATTCCCGATGGGGATCAATATTCGATAGATGGCGAAGATCATCGTTGTTTATAATCGAAGGCGGCAATAAATGGTCGTAAGTAATTGGGGCAAGGTTGGCTATAATTATTTTTTTGGTATTTTCCAGATTATAACGTTTGTAGCCGTTGCTGAATGGAAAGTGGCTGCACGATATGAAAAGCGGATTTTTCTCTGATGGCGTCCAGCCATTAATCTCTGTGATGAGTTTTGCTATTGATAGTGCTGCTGAATACGGGGCTTCGATCTCGACGGAAGTAACCCAGTTAACAGGTGTTTTTTCTCCAGTTAGTTTCGTGGTAACGCTAAGTATTCGTGCAATTCGACCATGAGTCCCATCGACGATACTGAAACTATTTTGCATCATCGAGTAAGCTTCGGAATCCCTCATTCCTGAAAATATATGCATCAACATTTTGGATGCGTACTGTACCAGGCTATAATAGCCTGATAGCTTGGATACATTGGTTATATCATACTGTTTGAATAAATCATCAAGGCCATAGTTGAATGTTGCCTCGCGGAAGTTTGGCCTGTAATTTTCTGCGTCGTTAAGGTGTTGCTGGGTCTCACTTCTCCCGTAGCTCATGTCCTGTGAAATTTTAACTGAGAATATATTAAGTTTTTCTTCATGTTGAAAATAGTCATCGACTATTTTTCTGTAGTTTGTGATTTTTTCTAGAAGGATATGCGGTGGGATTACCGGGTGTTGATTTGTATCCTTTTTTGAACTGCGAATGGCGCGGGTGATTGGTGTCAAAGAGCTTGCTGGTGCCTTGTTTTCGATATTGTATTGGGTGGTTCGGTAAATAGCTCTAAGGAATGGTTTTAATTTTTTCAGATTGCCGTGTGTTAATGTTTGCGTAAACTTATCCAGCTCGACTTCGCTGTGAATAAGGTTGTACATGTCAATTGAGAGGTTGTGGCAGTATTCGGCCATATCCCATAAAAGTAGAAAATAATTGTATAGGCTGGTGATTGATATGTTGATGCCATTGTTGCCTGTTAAAGTATTCCACAATACTAGTAGCAGTTCTTTGGTTTGGGAGATTAGTTGTTCCTCTGCTTTAATCTTGTGAAAGTTAAAGTATTTTGGTGACTTAATCGACGTGATATAACATTCGAGATTCCATGTGTTGTCGCTGAATATGGAAAGTGTGTCGCCATTTTCGTTTCGTGAGATGACGAATTCAGGTCTGATGGTTAAAAGTCGAAGTGTTGTGTTTGGTTGTATTGTGGCAATGGAGTAGTCATGTTTTCGAAGGATCATACGATGGCCCCTGCACGAACTAACATAAATAATTTTGCGTTCCAGTAGGACGTCATTTCACCGTAGGCTGAAACCTCCTCCCCAATATCCTTTACTCTTGTTGCTCGATCTTCTGAGATACTGGCGATATCATTTAGAGCAGATGAAATTTTTGCCAATGTTTTGCCAAATGATTGAAAAAAAGTGGTTTCTGATTTCGCTGACGCCTTCATTTCAGTGATAAAAAAAGACATGCTGTGAAGCTTTCGAATGTCATTGTCATCGGCATGCAGAGCGAAACTTGAGCAAAAAAGACAGCCCAAGAAATTTTTGCAGTCAGGTTCCAAATCGACAGAGTTAATATTACTAGGATTTCTGTGGCTCAGGCATTGCCCGGCCGGAGTTTCATCACTATCTACTTGTGATGATATTATTCTCACTCTTTGATTTAATTTTTTATAAAAATTAGTTAGTTCTCTTTCTGCCTCGTCTATGTTTCCTTTTGTATAGTTTCGTAAGATGGTCTGTGGCGAGTTTTGTAAAAGCTCCGATGCGACCAGCGGGTTGTGCTTTTTGATTATAAACTTGGATTTTATTTGTCTGGCGGTGCTGGTGTTAATTGGAATAAATTTAATGCCAAGCAATCCTTCTATGCGCTGATAGAATTTGCCGATGCTGTTCAGTGGTAGTGGAGAGGCATAAGTAGCTGATTTCCTATCCCAAGATAAGAAAGCATATTCGTAATCGAGATTTTTAAGCATGAGTTTTCTCAGTGTTAAAAATTTCTCGGCGTACTTTATGAGTCGTTTGGTAATGGGGTGTTCTTGTTTTTTGTATCCCGCTCTTGGCTTGATTGAAGATGTATTGTGGGATTGGATGAGATCTATAAAATCCTCCAATTTTAGTTTAATGATTTGCGCTTCATTCATGCCCGTGTTAGCGGCAAATAGACACAAGAAAGCATCATGAGCTACTTTGGCTATCTGCAGTCTAAAAGGGCTATCAATGCTGCTGTTTGATGCGGTTACGAAAGACTCCGTACGATTAATTAGCTTTATAGCATCACTTCGGTGGCTATGCTTCATGTGGCTCATGCGTGTGAGTAGTTGCTCTGGCGTTCGGATTTCGCCCGTTGCATAGTTCCAGGCCATCGCGTAATTCTGGTCATTACTATAGATTTGGGTCTCGCTCGCAATCCATTTTTTTGAAGGAATTATCCAATGTGGTACGCCACTAAGCCCTAAGAAGAAAGGTAGTTTTGTAAACGTGATAAGGTGGTCAGTTAATTGGTTGAAAACGCTATAGCAGAACTTATAGCTAGCTGAGTAGTCACTTCCGGAGGGTAGAGGCTTAGGTAGCTTGACACCAGGTTTGAGGCGTTTTAGAACGTAGCTTTCTACATAGTTTTCGAAGAACCAATTTCCTGAGTGCAAAACCTCCCGTTGGATCTCTGAGGCGCGAGAAGAAGAGATATTGTTATCAAGAAAGGTTTCTTGAAGGTATTCTGTGTAGGCTTCTACTGCTAAATTGTATTGATTCATATTGTGAAGGGCAAAGTGGAAGCTCGCTCTATCGCACCAACTCAACATTTTTCTTAGTCTTTCAAATTTTGCATGTACAGTAACACCCTGCAGTCCGAGGCTTACAGCAGTACCAGAATTAATGGCCCAGTTTCTCAGCGCTGCTGATCTATGGGGGTCAATAGTTAGTTGCCCTGCAATGATGGCAGGGCTAAATGCATAAGCTCCGAGATTTATAAAACCATAGCTCTGATCAAATTTTACACGTAATGTTTCAATTCTCGCATTTTCAATGTCGTCAAAAAAAGTCTCGGGTTGCTCGTGATTAAAAACGATATCTGTCCGGCTCTGTTGATTACTCAAAGTCAGTGCTCTCCATCCGGTTCTCCAAATAAGTTTCGAAGTCTGATTGGGTCTGATATATAAGTTGCTGGTATCTGCGCGCGTTCAGATACTCCAAAGTGGTTTTAACGTTTGTATGCCCTAGTGCCTCCCGGACAATATCTAGTATCAAATTTAAAGCTTCAGGTCTGTACTCGAATTCTTTCCACTTTTGCTCCACTAGATTCATACCGAATGTGGCTCGCAAGTCATGAAACCGAAACTTGAAGTCTTTATGTTTTTTTTGAATTTCAGGGGTCAGTTGTTGTGCTAAGAAGCTACGAACGCCTTGGCCTTCCGGAACATTTTTATAGTGCTTTCGGCTTTTGTCACGCTTTCGCATATAATAAGGGGAGCCATTTCTATTCAGAAATACATACCCTTCACTACTGGCACCAGAAGTGAGGAGATACTCATTCTTGCGCTCGGTGTAACGCTGGCTACAAAGGTACGTTTGTATTTTTTTGTAAAGCCAAGTCGGTACATATATGGCCAATCGTTTATCTTTCTTGGTGTCTGCTCCCTTGCCGCGCCCCACAGGGATAGCGACTTTTTTTCGTCCGTCGTCGATTACTTCGCTGAAGTTGACAGGAGGAAGAGTAAGCAGTGTTTGAATTCTGGCGCCAGTAACTAAAGCCAGCAGAAAGATGAAAATCATCTCTGGGTTTGCAATTTCAAAAAGGCTACTAATTAGAGTTTTTTGTATTTCGGATTCTATTGGCGTGAGTACTCCACCATCGCGGATTTTTCCAGTTAATGATGGATTGTTTTTTGGAACTTTTATTGCAAGATCGTAACTTAGGCGCTGCTTTGTGTGCCGAAAACCGTAATCGTCTATATACGCATAGGATACCAATTTTTCCTTCCAAAGCTCATGTGAAGGCTTGAAATGGTGTTGGTTCAACATCCATATGTAAAACCCGATGACATTCCGCATCCGTCGTGCGGCAGTACTCGGCGCGCAGGTCTCCTCTTTGATCTGTCTACTTAGAATTGATCGAAAAAAATAAGTTGGTCTGCTAATAGGGCGGCTAGGAAAAATCCGGTAGTCAATGTTATAGGGATTTAGTGTTCGTTTGAATATTACTAGGTCGTTCGCTATCAATCTTAGTGTTTTGTTGTCGATGGGCTCGATAGAGGAAATAAGACTTAGCAGATAAAGGTTGCCGTCACTCCACAGTGTGTTATCTGGGTTGAGAATTACCGGGAAATGATAATAGGGTTCTACTTCATCTCTGTTCCAGTGGTAACCAGAAGATTCGTTGTTGTCTATGTGTATAGGATGAGTAATCGACTTCGAGATCGACCCTTCGACGAATTTATCCGTTATGTAAAGTTCTCTTATGTTTAGTCTGCGATAGGTCGTGGTCATGGTGACGGCTCGAAATTTTTGTACAGTCCATCTGCAAAAAAAATAGCTGTCAATAGATAATTATATGTTATTGAATTTAAAGGTATTTATCGTTGTTTTCAATAAATGGTTAATTCGTAAATCCGATGTTTTTTCGTGAATCAATATATGTGTAAATAGTGGTTATATTTTTCTGAAAGTTTGGATAGTTTGAAGAGGTGCGGTAGTTTTGGTTGTATATGTTTCCGAGGGCGTGGTTGTTTCTTGTGATTAAGTTCTTGATTTGAATTTTTATTGTTTGTTGGTACTTAGGTTTTTAGTAGCACTCCGGTCACGATTTGAGCTTATCCCCTACTACAGATGCCGGCGTTTGCTGAGCTTCACATCATGAAGTGTGCGTATAAGCACAGAGCGCTTTATCGTTTGTGTGTGAAAAGCACTGTTTGACGTTTCCAAATCGAATCAGAACCCGTACTTCTTAGTTTCGGCAATAGAACAATGCGCCTGAGGTCAATTGAGGGATCCCTTTCCATTGCCGATATTTGGCGTTGAAGGATGGGAGGGATGAGTCTTTGCGTACTTCAGTCCCGGCAAGGCGGAGCTACTGGCTACCTTCTGCGTGTTGAATGGCATTGCGACGAGTAGAGAAATGGGAGCGTTTGGGGATTGAACGGTTACCGCGTGTTGAAGGAGCTGGCGGTTCTGGGAGGTTTTTGCATGCCGTGATGCGGAAATGGACATGTTGTACATCATTTTCGGTCGATTTGAACTTGAATTTTGCTATGAAAACCCTTGCTGGTTCAGACCTTCAGCTGGGTTGTCCATTTCTGGCGATTTTCTATGGAGTAGTGATTTCTGTGAACTTATCTGGTGTAGCTTTGCGACTGGATGCAGCCGATGGCGAACATGAAGCCGCGCGCGGCGTTGGCCCAGTCGGCGCCGATGGCCAGGACGCTGGCGATGTCGAAGGCGCTGACGATCTTGCCACTGGCGCCGAGCTTGATCTTGTCCCGCAGATTCAGGCCCACCAGGGTGTTGTGCACGAACAGCAGGCCCTCGCGCAACGGCACGCCGATGTGGTCGGTGAACTCCACCGGCGCCGCGCCCGTGCCGCCTTCCTTGCCGTCCACCACGATGAAGTCGGGCAGGATCCCGGTTTCCAGCATGGCCTTGGCAATGCCCATGAATTCCCACGGATGCCCCAGGCAGAACTTGAAGCCCACCGGTTTGCCGCCGGACAATTCTCGCAGTTGCTGGACGAACTGCATCAGTTCGATCGGCGTGGAGAACGCGCTGTGGCATGACGGCGAAATACAATCCTCACCCATGAGGATGCCGCGGGTCTCGGCGATTTCCCGAGTGACTGTGTGCTTGGGCAGGATCCCGCCATGGCCGGGCTTGGCGCCCTGACTCATCTTGATTTCGATCATCCGCACCTGCGGATTCCGGGCCTGGGCGGCGAAACGCTCCGGGTCGACGCGTCCGTCGCTGGTGCGACAGCCGAAATAGCCGCTGCCCAGTTCCCAGGTCAGGTCGCCACCGTGTTCGCGATGGTAGGGGCTGATGCTGCCTTCTCCGGTGTCGTGGGCGAAGTTGCCGAGCTTGGCGCCTTGATTCAATGCCCGGATGGCGTTGGCGCTCAGGGAGCCGAAGCTCATGGCCGAGATGTTGAACACCGAGGCCGAGTAGGGCTGGGTGCATTGCGGGCCGCCGACCGTCACGCGAAAACCGCTGGGGTCGCTCAACGGCGCCGGGCGCATGGAGTGGCCGATGAATTCGAAACCGGTCTGGTAGACGTCGATCAAGGTGCCGAAGGGGTTGTCGGCGCGTTCGTTTTTGGCCCGGGAGTACACCAGCGAGCGCTGGGCGCGGGAGAAGGGCAGGGCATCGCTGTCGGATTCGAGCAGGTACTGGCGGATCTCTGGGCGGATGCCTTCGACCAGGTAGCGGATATTGCCCAGGATTGGATAGTTGCGCCGCACGGCGTGGCGGCTCTGCAGCAGATCGAACAACCCCAGCAGGCTCAACAGCCCGGTCACCAGCGCAATGGGCCAGAGCCAGTCGTGTTGCAGGAACGGCAGGCTGGCGAGGGTGAAGATCACGCAGCCAGCGAAGAAGGCGTAGCGGCTCAGCAGCGACAGGCTCATGCGGGTTCCTTGGGGTTGAGCGATTGGCGAGACATTAGCTTGGAATGCAGCCCGTGGCGAGGGAGCTTGCTCCCGCTGGGCTGCGCAGCGGCCCCAAGGGGTCATTGCGACCATTCAGACAGACCGCGTCAGCAGGTTTTACGACGGCTGCGCCGCCGAGCGGGAGCAAGCTCCCTCGCCACAGGTTGTGTGTGTTGGCTGGAATCGCCGATAACCCGTGGGAGCGAGCTTGCTCGCGATGGAGGTCGCACACTCAATACCTGCATTGACTGACCCACCGCTATCGCGAGCAAGCTCGCTCCCACAATTTGAACTGCCGAGGGGCTCAGCCTGCCTGCTTCATCTGCCGCACCGGCAATTCCACGCGGAAGGTGGTGCCGACGCCGACTTCGCTGCGGACGGTGATCTCGCCGTGGTGTTTTTTCACGATGCCGTAGGACAACGACAGCCCCAGCCCGGTGCCTTGACCGATGGGTTTGGTGGTGAAGAACGGGTCGAAGATTTTCTGCAGGGTCTCGGGGGGAATGCCCGAGCCGTTGTCCGCCACTTCGATCCACACGGTTTCGTCACCGACCCCGTTGCGCAGGGTGATGGTGCCGCGTTCTGGGCCGATGGCCTGGGCGGCGTTGACGATCAGGTTCATGATCACCTGGTTGATCTGCGACGGCAGGCATTCCACCTCCGGCAACGGTGTGTACTGCTTGACTACGTCGGCCTTGTACTTGACCTCATTGGCGACGATGTTCAACGTCGAATCCATGCCTTGCTGCAAATTGGCCATCTGCCATTCCTGGCTGGAGTCGACGCGGGAGAAGTCCTTCAGGTCCTTGACGATCTGCCCGACCCGTCCGATGCCATCCTTGGATTCCTTGATCAGCAGGGGGATGTCCTCCACAAGGAAATCCAGCTCCACCTGTTCGCGCAGCTTCCTCAGGTTCACCACCAGCTCCGGCGAGGCGATGGCCTCCTCGGCGCTGCTGTAGTCGCTGAGCATTTCCTGGAGCTTGCCGAAGTAGCCGTCCAGCGCCCCCAGGTTCGAAGAAATGAAGCCGATCGGGTTGTTGATTTCGTGGGCCACGCCAGCTGCCAACTGCCCCAGCGAGGCGAGTTTTTCCGATTGCACCAACTGGGTTTCCAGCATCTTGCGTTCGTCGAGCTCCATTTGCAGCAGCTCGCTGGCCTGTTTGAACGCCTGGGTACGTTGCTCCACCAGGTCTTCGAGCTTGTTCATTTTCAACTGCGCACGGGAGGTCATTTCCCATTTGGTGGTCAAGGTGTTGGCCATCTGCTGGACTTCGATGTTGTCGAACGGCTTCTTCAGGATCAGCAAGCGGTCGTGGCCGTTCAGGCGGTCGAGCAGTTCATCCCAGGAGTAATCCGAATAGGCGGTGCACACCACCACTTGCAGCTGCGGGTCGCGGTTCCAGAGTTCTTCGATGGTCTTGGCGCCATCCCAGCCTTCGGGCATGCGCATGTCGACAAAGGCCAGGGCATAGGGTCGTTCCTTGGCCGCTGCCGCCAGCAATTTGTTCAGGCCTTCCTGCCCGCCATAAGCCGAGTCGAGTTCGAACACGGTGGCGGCAGGTTTCGGCGCTTCGCCGAACAGGGCGCTTTCCATGTCCTGCAAGTCCGTGCTGCTGTCATCCTCGGGGGTGAGGATCTTGCGGAAATCTTCATGAATGGCGGGTGTGTCGTCGATCAACAAGATGCGGCGGTTACTCAGGCTGTTCATGGTTCACCTTCTGCAAGTTTCAGGGGCACCTGCAATTGGAACGTCGCCCCTTTGCCTGGCCCCTCACTGTGGGCGGTGAGGTGGCCGTTCATTTCAATGGCCGCCAATGCGCAGCTGTGCAGGCCAAAGCCGTGGCCTTCCTTACGCGTGGTAAAACCGTGAGCGAAGATGCGCGTCATATTTTCCTCCGCAATGCCTTCGCCTTCGTCCTTGACGCTGATTTGCAGGGTCTCGCCATCGACGACGTCCGCCTTGAGCGTCATGTTCCGCGCATGGTTGGACACCCCGGCCATGGCGTATTTGGCGTTGCTGATCAGGTTGATCAGAATCAACAGTAGACGGTGCTTGTCGCCCATGATCCGCGGCACGTCGCCGTATTCCTTGATCACCGTAACATGGTGACGGGTCAGGGCGCCGGAGTTCATGCGCAGGGCGTCTTCGAGCAGCTCGCTGACCACCAGGGGTTCGAGCAGGCTGTTGGCCCCGGCATAGGATTGCTGTGTGGCGACGATGTCCTTGATGTGGTCCACGCTCTTGCTCAACTGGGCCAGCTCATCGGTCAGGCTCTGCTGCTCCGACGCGATGGCCTCCACCAGTTGGTTGAGGTAGCCGGGCAGCAGCTTGCCCTTGGCGTCTTCGGTGAGGAAGTGCCCGAGGTCGTCAGTGTGTTCGTTGATCAATTGCATCGCCTTGCCCAGCCCCAGCGCCTTGCTGCTGCGCAGTTTGCGGCTGACCAGGTCGGCAGAGATGTTCACGCTGTTGAGCACGTTGCCGACGTTGTGCAGCACGTTGGTGGCGATTTCCGCCATGCCGGCCTGGCGGGCGGTGTCCATCAGCTCGCTCTGGGTGTCCTTGAGTTGGCGGGTACGCTCTTCGACCCGTTGTTCCAGCTCGTCGTTGGCGGTTTGCAGGGCGTTGTTGACCCGCTTGATCTCGGCGAAGCTGCGGATCAGCCGGATCCCCAGCCAGATCAGGATCAACACCAGGAGCGTGGCGAACACCAGCAGGTAAACGTGGTTGCGCTCGTATTTGGCCGCGGCTTTTGCCTGGTCTTTCTCGAGTAGGTTGGTAATGGTGTCCAGGCGGCCGGCCAAGGGGACCATTTCGATGCCCATTAATAATTCATTGACCTTTGGCTGTTCCCGCAGGATCACCCCGATGTGTCTGCGCAGGACTTCGACGGAGTTGAGCAGTCCCTCAGGCAGGCGCTCCTTGTTGACCTCCCACTGGTTCAACCCCAGCAGGACCTCAGCCGCGATATCAGGGGAGCTGAGCTGGGCGAACTCCATGCTGCTGAGCAACAGGTCGTAGGTGTCGAGGGCAACGTTCTGCAACTCCAGCCGATACGTGTCGGGCAGCCGGGCGAACTGGCCCTGGATATCGTCCTCGCCGGTGGGCAGGAAGGCCAGGGAGTTGCGCAACACCGCGTTATGGGATTTGAACTGCTCCACCAAGCGGGTCTTTTCCTTGACCAGCTTGAGGTATTCGTCGCGCTGGGCCTCCCAGAGTGACGGCCCATGCCGGCCCGGCTCCGCCTCGATGGCGTCCAGGCGCTGCCACAGGCGTGCCATCTCGTGCAACGGGGAGACCAGCGGGTCGTAGTTGTGGGTCAGGGCGATCCGCGACTTGAGGATTTCGTTGTCCCAGATGGCGTCCTGTTGTTTGAGCAGGCGAATCAGGTCCCGGGATTCAATGTACGAGGCGGCCTGTTGGGCGCCCGAGTTGACGTACATGAATAACAGGATGCCCGCCAGCAAGACGCCAATGAAGGCCAGGCCGAGGCGACGGAGGACTGTCATAGGGGCTTGCCCTCCCATTCACCGGTCAGGGTCTTGAGGAACTCGACGATCAACGTCGTATCGTTCTTGAGGGGCTCACGACCCAGTTGGTACTTGAACATGACCTCTACCGCGCGCTCCAGGGTTGGCGCCGACCCGTCATGGAAATAGGGCGCGGTAACGGCCACGTTGCGCAGGCTCGGTACTTTGAAAACCTGGTGATCATTTTCATCACCGGTGATGTTGAAGCGTCCTTCGTCGGCCCGGGTGGGGTTGCCGCGGTCAATGAAGTAGTCACCCATGATGCCGAATTTCTGGAACATGTTGCCCCCGATATTCACGCCCTGGTGACAAGCGATGCAGCCGTATTCCTTGAACCGCTGGTAACCGAATTTTTCCCGGGGCGTGAGGGCATCGGTATTGCCCAGTAGGTACTGGTCGAAGCGCGAATTGGGTGTCTGCAGGGTGCGTTCGTAATCGGCCAGGGCGCTTTGGATATTGGGCTTGGTCACGCCGTCGGGGTAGGCGTCCTTGAAGTCCTTGGCATAACCTGGGTCATCGGCGATGCGCTTGACCACGGTTTCCCAGGTGCTGCCCATTTCCGTGGGGCTGAGGACCACGATATGCACCTGTTCTTCCAGCGTATCGACGCGGCCATCCCAGAACTGGTGAAAGTTCAGGCCGGCGTTGAACACGGTCGGCGTATTGACCTCTACCGGCTTGCCGTCGCAGCCCAGGGAAACCGGTGTGTCGTCGGCACCGCCCTTTTCGAGGCGATGGCTACTGGCGCAGGACAGCGTGTTGTTGACCGACAGCCGCGGGTCATTGAACAGCCGCAGCCCCAGCTGGACGCGCTTGGGGTCCAGGGTCGGGATCGGTGGCAGGGGCTTGAGGGGTTCGTCCAGTGGGGCGGCGTGCGCGGTCACGCTCATTCCCACGAGCAGGCCGAGCGCCAGAGTCAGTCCATGTAACGCCATGGGATGTTTTCCTTGAAACGTTGGTTGAGGACACTCCGGTGTTCACGAAAACGGGTTCTGGCGTTTTTCCCATTCGGTCATCCAGTCGGCAAAGGCCTGTGGTTCGACGGCCTTGCTGAAGTAATAACCTTGGACTTCCTCGCATTGGTGCTGCTTGAGAAATTCAAGCTGCTCAAGGGTTTCCACCCCTTCGGCGATGATGTGCAGATTCAGGCTCTTGCCCAGGCTGATGATGGTGCTCACCAGCTTGGCATCGTTGCTGTCGATGCTCAGGTCACCGACGAACGACTGGTCGATCTTCAGCACATCCACCGGAAATTTCTGCAAGTAGCTCAGGCTCGAATAGCCGGTGCCGAAGTCATCGATGGCCAGGCGTATCCCCAACTGCTTGATGGCCTTGAGGATGGCGACCGTAGTGTCGACGTTCTGCATCAGTACGCTTTCGGTGATCTCCAGTTCTAACTGTGTCGGTTCCAGGCCGGTTTCCTTGAGGGTGCGGGCGATGCCTTCGACGAAGCCGCGCTGGCGAAAGTCGATGGCCGAGACGTTCACCGACAGGTACAGCGGGCGCATGCCCTCGGCTTGCCAGCGACAGGCCTGCTGGCAGGCTTCCTGGAGCACCCATTGGCTCAGTGGGACGATCAGGCCGCTGTCCTCGGCCACCGGAATGAAATCCGACGGGTAGACCATGCCGTGCCCCGGCCTGTCCCAGCGCACCAGCGCCTCGACGCCGACCACCTTGCCGCTCTTGAGGTCGAGCTTGGGTTGGTAATGCAGCACGAATTCCTTGCGTTGCAGGCCCAGGCGCAGGCCCGATTCGATGGTCTGCTGCTGCCGTGCCCGGCGGTTCATATCCTCGGTGAAAAAGCGGTAGTCGTTGGGGCCGGTCTCCTTGACGTTGCGCATCGCTGTCTCGGCTTTCTTGATCAGCGCCACGGCGTCGAAACCGTCGCTTGGGTAGACGCTGATGCCCAGGCTCGCGGTGACGCTCAGGTCATGGCCGTCGATCGGTTGCGGGGAACTGATGGCCGCCAGCAGTTTGTCGGCCACGCCTTTGATCTGCTGCGGATCGACAATGTCCCCCAGCACCACGACGAATTCATCGGAGCCGTAGCGAAACACCGAGTCGGACTCGCGCACCACGGTTGCCAACGTCCGCGCCACGCGCTTGAGCATCTCATCGCCCACCGGATGGCCCAGGGCATTGTTAATACGCTTGAAGCGGTCCAGGCCGAGGAACATCACCGCCAGTTGCCGGTCGTGCCGACGGCACTGGGCCATGGCCTGGGTCAGGCGATCGCCGAGCAACATGCTGTTGGGCAGTTCGGTGAGCACGTCGTATTGCAGCAGGTGGGAAACCTTGAGCAATTCCTGGACGCGCTCTTCGATCGTGCGTTCCAGGCTGCGCATTTTCCTCGCCGCATCCTGGGCCAGTTGCCATTTCCAGGTCATGGCGCTGGCCATCTGGCGGATTTCCAGGGTGTCGAAGGGCTTCTTGAGGATCAGCAACTGATCGTCGAACTCGATCCGTTCGGACATGGTTTCCCAGGAGTAATCCGAGAACGCCGTGCACAGGGCGATTTGCAGCCGTGGGTCGGCCTCCCACAGCCGCTCGATGGTTTGCAGGCCATCCCAGCCCGGCGGCATGCGCATGTCGGCGAACACCAGCGCATAGGGCTGGCCTTCGGCCTGGGCGCGCTTGACCAGTTCCAGCGCCTCCTCGCCCTGGTAGGCCGAGTCGATCTGGAATTGCAGCCGGCTGACCTGCGGGGTGCCGAACAGCAGGCTCTCGGTGTCGTCCAGCGAGTCATCGAGGCCGGCGCTGGGGCTGAGGATCTTGCGAAAGTCCTGGTGGATCGCCGGCGTATCGTCCACCACCAGGATTCGCCGGTTGGCAGGTACCGACATGGGGTTCATGGATTGCTCTCCGATAGCTGGCTCGCTGGTCGGGTCCAGTGGTCTGTCGCGGGAATGATGGTGCCGGCCTTGAGCAATTCGGCGGCCTGGCCGCTGTCGACCACGGTGCTGAAGTAATGCCCCTGGGCCTGCATCGCCCCGCCGCTGGACATCAGCGTGGTGCGTTGCTCCTGGGTCTCGACGCCCTCGGCAATGATCCCGATGCCCACGTCCCGGGCAAAGTTGATGATCGCCCGCAAGGTCGTGGCGTTTTCGGGATTGTCACTGGCACTGTCTAGGAACCGCTGCGCGAGCTTGAGGTGATTGACCCGGTAGGTCTTGAGGTAGTCGAAGGAGGAATATTCGGTGCCGAAGTCATCGATGGCGATCTGCACACCCAATTCGCAGAGGCGCGGCAGCACGTCGTTGTGGGTCCACTTGGTCTGGGCCAGGGTGGCTTCGGTAACGTCGAAACGCAGGTCCCAGGGCGCCAGTTCCCAGCGCGCGGTGGTGCGCAGCACGTCGTAGATCAGTTCCGGGCCGGTCTTGAGCTGGGTCAGGGACAGATCGATGGCGATCACCGGCGGCGCCATGCCCTGGTCGCGCCATTGGCGCATCTGCTGGCAGGCCTGGTCCAGCACCCAATGCCCCAGGCCAATGATGATCCCGGTCTTCTCGGCGGCGGGCATGAAGGCCGCCGGTTCCAGCCAGCCCCGTTCGGGGTGGTTCCAGCGCACCTGCACGCCCATGCCGAGGATCTTGCCGGTGCCGAGGTCGACTTCCGGCAGGTAGTGCAGGTGCAGCTCGTGGTTTTCGATGGCTTGGCGCAGGTCGTTGGCGAGGGCGACCCGGTCGGTGACTTCCTGGTTGATCTCCTCGTTGTGGAAGTGGTACTGGTTGCGGCCCTTTTCCTTGGAGCGGTACAGGGCCATGTCGGATTGCGCCATCAGGCTGTCGGCACTCAGGCTCTGCGGGGTGTACAGGGCGATGCCGATGCTCACCGAGATCCGCACGTCGTTGCCGTCCAGGGAGTACGGCGCCACGAGGGCGTCGCGGATCTTGCCCGCCAGCGCGGCGCAATGGGTCGCTTCATGCACGTCCAGTTGCAGCAGGGCGAACTCGTCGCCGCCCAGGCGCGCCACCACGTCGTTTTCCCGTGTACAGGCCTTGATGCGCGTGGCGACTTCCTGCAACAGCAGGTCGCCGATGGGATGGCCCAGGGTGTCGTTGATGCGTTTGAAGTGGTCCAGGTCCAGGTAGAACATGGCAAACGGCGCCGCCCCGCGACGCGCGGCGGCGAAGGCCTGGTGCAAGCGCTCGATCATGGTGGCGCGGTTGGCCAGCCCGGTCAGGCCGTCGGTGCGGGCGAGCAGGGCTATCTTTTCTTCGGCCAGCTGGCGTTCGGTGATGTCGAGGATGATGCCTTCCACTTCCAGCAACAGCCCCTGGTCGTTGCGCACCGGGATGTAGCGGTTCTCCACCCAGCGGAACGTGTCGTCGCCGGTGCGCATGCGAAACTCGATGGACGCCCCCACGGTGTCACGGTCGAGGACGCGCACCATGGCCTCCTGGACTTTGGCCTGGTCATCGGCATGGATCAGGGTTTCTGCCCAGTCCGGCGAGTTGATCAGTTGCGCCGCGGAATGACCGAACTTGGTGATGTTATGGGAGATGTACATCAACGCGAACGGCGGTTCGCCCCGCAGGCGATAGAGGATGGTCGGGCTGTTCTGCACGATGATATTGGCGTCGGCCAACTCACGGGTGCGTTCCTCGACCGCTCGTTCGAGCATGTCCATTTTCAGCGCCGCGTCTTCGGTCATCTGCCATTTGACGGTCAAGGCGCTGGCCATCTGGCGGATCTCGATGGCGTCGAAAGGTTTTTTCAGGATAAGCAGGCGGTCGCCCAGTTCGAGGCGCTCGGAAATATCTTCCCAGGAATAATCCGAGTATGCGGTGCACAACGCCACCTGCAGCTTGGGGTCGGCGCGCCATAGCCGTTCGATGGTTTCCAGGCCGTCCCAGCCCGGTGGCATGCGCATGTCGATGAACGCCATGGCGTAGGGTTGCCCTTGGGCCAGCGCCGCTTCGACCTTGTTCAAGGCCTCCATGCCCTGGAACGCCGAGTCGAGCACGAAACTCGTGCCGGCGACCGCCACCGGCGCGCCGAACAGGGCCTCTTCGGCGCTGCTCAGGTTGTCTTCGGCGCTCATCTGCGGGCTGAGGATCTTGCGGAAATCCTCATGGATGGTCGGGGTGTCGTCGACGATCAGGATCCGCCGATTGGTTTTATCCAAAGGCAGGCTCATGGCCGTGCACCGTTTTGATGCGGACTATAGAACCTTGGGAACATCTGCTATCCCTTTCGCTGGCATGAGTATTCGGCCTATACATGGCCCTTCATGGGGTACAGCATAGTCGTCTGATCGGGATGCGCTCGGCCACCGAGGGCAAATGTGTCTAAATCTTCGCAATCTACTAGCCTGTTTTTTGGGGCTAAGGTAGAACGGTTGTCGTGAATCAGGAGGGGGTTGCAAATGGAAGGTCAATCGCCGGATGTTCCGGTAAAGAAGCCGACGGTGCTGCTGGTCGATGACGAAGAGTCGATCCTCAACAGCTTGCGTCGGCTATTGCGCAGCCAGCCGTACGAGATCCTGCTGGCAGACAGTGGCGCCAAGGCGCTGGAAATTCTCAAGGAGCGCCCGGTCGACCTGGTCATGACTGACGCGCGCATGCCGAACATGGATGGCGCCACGCTGCTGGCCGAAATCCGCAAGTTGTATCCATCGACCTTGCGCATCCTGCTCACCGGTTATGCCGATGTGGACATGATGACCAAGGCCATCAACGAGGGGCAGCTTTATCGCTACCTCAGCAAGCCGTGGAACGATGAGGAGTTGGTGCAGGCCTTGCGCCAGGCCCTGGCCCACCAGCATTCCGAAAGCGAGCGCCAGCGCCTCGAAGCGCTGAACCGCGAGCAGAACCAGCAACTCAAGACCCTGAACGCCACCCTGGAAAAACGCGTGGCGTCGCGCACCTCCGAGCTGCAGCAGACCGCCGACATGCTTGACTTGGCTTATGACGAGCTCAAGCGCAGCTATGTGACCAGCACCGAGGTGTTTTCGCTGATCGCCAACCTGCGCCTGCCCAAGGCCAAGCAGACCAACCGGCAGATCATCGAGTTGATCCGGGTCTATAGCCGGCTCAATTTTCTCGATGAGTCCACCGACCGCGACCTGACCATGGCGGCGGCGCTCTACAACATCGGCAAGCTGAGCTGGACCGACAACATGATGGTCACGCCCGCCGACATGCTGCATCACACCGAACTGGAGCTGTACCGCGCCTATCCGAAGCAGAGCGAATCGCTGCTGATGACCCTGGACCCGATGAAGGACGCGGCGCGGATCATCCGCCATCACCAGGAGCGTTGGGACGGCAGCGGTTTCCCCGAGCATCTGAAAGGCGAAGCGAGTCCGTTCGGTGCGCGGCTGTGGAAGCTGGCGGTGGATTTCATCGAGCTGCAGCGTGGGTTGATCCTGGAACGGCAGATGAACAGCGACGAAGCGCTGGTCTACATCCGCAAATACGCCGGCAAGCTGTACGACCCGGACATGATCGAGGATTTCATCAAGGCCTGTGCCGAATACCTGGAAGACGTGACCTTGTCGGACCCGACGGTGCAAGTCTCCACCACTCGCGAGTTGACTCCGGGGATGATCCTGGCGCGCAACCTCAATGCCGACAACGGCATGTTGCTGCTCAACGCCGGCAAGGTCCTGAGCGGCCCGTTGATCGAAAAACTCATTGCCTTCGAAGCGATGGAAGGCGCGCGGTACAGCGTATTCGTCAAGATTCCCGAAGAGGCGGCCGACCCTTCGGCGCCGAAGCCGATTTTGGGGTGAAGAAAACCTGACAGGCGACTGGGGTCCCCTGTGGGAGCGAGCTTGCTCGCGATAACGGAATAACAGTCAGATATTTTTCGACTGACACACCGCTATCGCGAGCAAGCTCGCTCCCACAGGAGATTGTGTTGGTTTAGAGGTTGGGCCAGGCTTTGCTCCCGCCGCTGCGGTCTGTAATCTCCCTGGCATTTTCTCGACCAAGGCTTTGACTCCTCATGACCACCCCCCTCATCCGCATCGCCGCCGCCCTGCTGCTCGGGCCGGACGGGCGAACCCTGCTGGTGCGCAAGCGCGGCACCCAAGCCTTCATGCAGCCGGGCGGCAAGATCGAAGCCCATGAACAACCGGTGCAAGCGCTGGCCCGTGAGCTGGAAGAAGAACTTGGCCTGCGGATCGACCCGGCCCAGGCCCGCCACCTGGGCGTGTTCAGCGCGCCGGCGGCCAACGAGCCGGGGTTTACCGTGCAGGCCGAGGTGTTTCTGCTGAGCATCGACGCTGCGGTTTCGCCAGCGGCCGAAATCGAAGAGGTGTGCTGGATCGATCCGGCCGGCGACAGCGATCTGGTGCTGGCACCGTTGACAGGCGAGGTGATCCTGCCGTTTTATCGAGCGACACTGCTCGCCACCTGCTGATTCACATTTCAAGGACGGATGCCCATGATTCCATTGCCGGATCTGCTTATTTTCGCCGCCGCCGCGTTGCTGATGGTGCTGACGCCCGGTCCGAACATGATCTACCTGATCTCCCGTTCGATCTGCCCGGGTCGCACGGCCGGCGTCACGTCCTTGGTGGGCGTGGTGGCGGGTTTCATCGTGCACATGTTCGCTGCTGCGGCGGGGCTGACGGCGGTGTTCCTGGCGGTGCCCATGGCCTACGAAGTATTGAAATGGGCCGGTGCGCTGTACCTGTTGTGGCTGGCCTGGCAGGCGGTGAAGCCGGGTGCGCGCTCGCCCTTCGAGGCCCAGCAACTGCCGGCAGATTCGACGCGCAAGCTGATCACCATGGGCTTTCTCACCAGCGCGCTGAATCCCAAGATCGCGGTGTTCTATCTGTCGGTGTTCCCGCAGTTCATCAGCCCGGAACACGGTTCGCTGTTCACCCAGAGCCTCATCCTCGGGCTGACCCAGATCAGCGTCAGTTTCAGCGTCAACCTGCTGATCGCCCTGTTCGCCGCCGGCATCGCCTCGTGGTTCGTCCATAACCCGAGCTGGCTGGCGGTGCAGCGCTATTTCATGGGGTTTGTCCTCGGTGCCCTGGCCCTGCGCCTGATGCTTGAGCAGCGGCGTTCGGCGTGAGCATTCGACGCCTGCGGGCTGGCGATGCCGAGGCCTATCGCGAGCTGATGCTCCAGGCGTATGCCTTGCACCCCCAGGCCTTCACCTCCAGCGTCAGCGAGCGGGCGATGTTGCCCAACAACTGGTGGGAGTCACGCCTGGGCAGTCGGCTCGATGTGCTGTTGGGGGCGTTTGTCGAACAAGAACTGGTCGGCATCGTCGGCCTGGCCCTGGAGCCCCGGGAAAAAGCCCGACACAAGGCGCTGCTGTTCGGCATGTACGTCGCCGACGAACATCGCCATCGCGGGCTCGGCCACCAACTGGTGCAGGCCGCCCTCGACGAAGCCCGGCGCCACACCTTCCTGCGCCTGGTGCAACTGACCGTCACCGCCGGCAACGCCCCGGCGCTCAAGCTCTACCAACGCTGCGGTTTCGTCCTCTACGGCCTCGACCCGATGGCGATCCGGGTGGACGATGAGTACCTCGACAAAATCCATATGTGGCTAGAACTTTGAGCGAACCACTGATTTGAGTGATGGAGCTTTTGTGGCGAGGGAGCTTGCTCCCGCATGGGCGCGAAGCGGCCATAAAACGGGTCTGCTGCGCCCGAAGCGTCGGACCGGCCCAGCGGGAGCAAGCTCCCTCGCCACAAAAAGCTGTCAGCGCACGGCACTGACCCCATCCAATGTCGAAAACGACGTGTCCTTGGCCGTCAGCAAAAAATCGCGCATGTACGGCGCGTCGAGCATGTCGGTGCGCACCGCCGCGTACAGCGTGGCGAACAAGCCTTTCTCCCCCAGCCGCTTGGCTTTCACATAACCCCGTGAGCTGTATTCATGCAGCGCCCAGTGCGGCATGCCGCAGACGCCACGGCCGCTCGCCACCAGTTGCATCATCATCACCGTCAGCTCGGAGGTGCGCACCTGAGCCGGTTCGATGTCGGCCGGTTCCAGGAAACGGGTGAAGATGTCCAACCGGTCTCGTTCCACGGGATAGGTGATCAGGGTTTCGCTGACCAAATCCTCGGGCACGATGTAGGGCTTGCCCGCCAACCGATGCTGGTTGGCGACGGCGAGCATCGCTTCGTAGGTGAACAGCGGCACGTAGGTGATGCCGGCCAGTTCCAGCGGGTCGGAGGTCACCACCAAGTCGAGGTCGCCCCGGGCCAGGGCCGGCAACGGCGCGAAAGCGAAGCCCGAGGCCAGGTCCAACTCGACTTCCGGCCAGGCATCGCGGAACTGGTCGATGGTCGGCATCAGCCACTGGAAGCAGCTGTGGCACTCGATAGCCATGTGCAGGCGCCCGGCGGTGCCGCCTGCCAAGCGAGCGATGTCCCGTTCAGCACTGCGCAGTAACGGCAGGGCGGCATCGGCCAGTTGCAACAGGCGCAGGCCGGCGCTGGTGAAGCGTACCGGCTTGGTCTTGCGCACGAACAACTGCATGCCCAGGCGCTCTTCCAATTCCTTGAACTGATGGGAGAGGGCGGACTGGGTCAGGTGCAGGCGTTCGGCGGCTTCGACCAGGCTGTCGGCTTCGCGCAGGGCGTGCAGGGTCTTGAGGTGACGGAGTTCAAGCACCGGAGTAGCTCCATGAGTAAAACTTGTGATCAACACGAAAAGGTTGAGTTTGTCTCATGCAGGTCGGGTTGTCGACAATGGCGCCATCTTTTACAGGAGGACGCACACCATGGCCCTGGCCCACACCCTCGGTTTCCCCCGCATCGGCGCCGACCGCGAATTGAAAAAAGCCCTTGAAGCCTACTGGAAGGGCGACCTGGCCCCGGTAGCGTTGCAGGCCGTAGGCCGTGAACTGCGGGCCCGGCACTGGCAACTGCAAAAAGACGCCGGCATCGACCTGCTGCCCGTCGGCGACTTCGCCTGGTACGACCAAGTGCTCAGCCACACGTTGACCCTGGGCGCCGTCCCGCAGCGTTTCCACAGCACCTTGAATGCCCGGGGCCGACCGACCCTCGATACCTTGTTCGCCATGGCCCGTGGCGCCACGGCCAGTTGCTGCGGTGCTGACCACGGCCAGGCGCAATACGCCCAGGAGCTGACCAAGTGGTTCGACACCAACTACCACTACCTGGTCCCGGAGTTTTCCGCCGACCAGACCTTCGCCCTCAGCTGGGAACAGCTGTTTGACGAAGTGGACGAGGCCCATGCCTTGGGTCACCGGGTCAAGCCGGTGCTTATCGGCCCGTTGACCTACTTGTGGCTGGGCAAGGCCAAGGGCGAGGCGTTCGACAAACTCGACCTGCTGGAGCGCCTGCTGCCGGTCTATGGTGAAATCCTCAACCGCCTCAAGGCCCAGGGCGTGGAATGGGTGCAGATCGACGAACCGATCCTCACCCTCGACCTGCCCCAGGCCTGGAAGAGCGCCTTCGAGCGCGCTTACCACATCCTCCAGTACTCGCCGTTGAAAAAACTCGTGGCCACCTATTTCAGTGGCCTGCAAGACAACCTCGGCCTGGCGGTGAGCCTGCCGGTGGACGGCTTGCACATCGACGCGGTACGTGACCCGGAACAACTGGGCCAGGTGCTGGACCGCCTGCCCACGTACAAGATTCTCTCGGTGGGCCTGGTCAACGGTCGCAACGTCTGGCGCTGCGAACTGGAACAGGCGCTGGCGCACTTGCAACCGGCCCAGGAACGCTTTGGCGACAACCTCTGGGTCAGCACCTCGTGTTCGCTGCTGCACAGCCCGGTGGACCTGGAACGTGAAGACCGGCTCGATCCGGAACTCAAAAGCTGGCTCGCCTTTGCCGTGCAGAAGTGCGGTGAAGTCGCGGTGCTGCGCGATGCGCTGAACGATCCCCAGGCCCCCACCGTGCGACAGGCCTTGAGCGACAGCCGCGCGGTGCAGGCCCGTCGCGCGGGCTCGGCGCGTATTCACAAAGCCGAGGTCCCGGCGCGCCTGGCGGCGGTCGGGCCACAGGCCCGCCAGCGGCGGTCGCCGTTTGCCCAGCGCATCGAACGCCAGCGCGCACGCCGGGCGCTGCCGACCTTTCCCACCACCACCATCGGCTCCTTCCCGCAGACCCCGGCCATCCTCCTGGCGCGCCAGGCCTACAAACAAGGCAAATTGTCGGCCAACGACTATCAGGACGCCATGCACACCGAGATCCGCCATGCCGTGCAGATCCAGGAGCGCCTGGGCCTGGACGTGCTGGTGCACGGTGAAGCCGAACGCAACGACATGGTGGAGTACTTCGCCGAGCAACTGGATGGCTATGCCTTCACCCGTTTCGGCTGGGTGCAGAGTTATGGCTCGCGGTGTGTGAAGCCGGCGATCATCTACGGCGATATCAGCCGCCCGAAAGCCATGACCGTCGACTGGATCCGTTACGCGCAAAGCCTGACCGACAAAGTCATGAAAGGCATGCTCACCGGTCCCGTGACCATGCTGATGTGGTCGTTCCCCCGCGAAGACGTGTCGCGCCAGGTCCAGGCCCGGCAACTGGCCCTGGTCCTGCGGGACGAAGTGCTGGACCTGGAAAAAGCCGGGATCAAGATCGTGCAGATCGACGAAGCGGCGTTCCGCGAGGGATTGCCGTTGCGTCGCGGGGAATGGCAGGCCTACCTGGACTGGGCCGTGGAGGCGTTCCGCTTGTGCGCCTCGGGCGTGGCGGATGACACCCAGATCCATACCCACATGTGCTACAGCGAGTTCAATGATGTGATCAAGGCCATCGCCGACATGGACGCCGATGTGATCACCATCGAGACCTCGCGCTCGGACATGGAGTTGCTGGATGCCTTCGAGGCGTTCGACTACCCGAACGACATCGGTCCGGGTGTCTACGACATTCACTCGCCACGGGTGCCGGACACCGCCGAGATGGTTGCGCTGATGAGCAAGGCAGTGAAACGAATCGCCGCCGAGCGGCTGTGGATCAACCCCGACTGCGGGCTGAAAACCCGGGGCTGGCCTGAGACGGAAGCGGCCTTGGTGAACATGGTGGCGGCGGCGCGGCAGTTGCGTGGCCAACTGGCCTGAAGCCTGGATGTTGTGGGCGAGCTCCCTGTCTTAGGCAACGACGCTTTTTTGTGGCGAGGGAGCTTGCTCCCGCTGGGCTGCGCAGCAGCCCCTACATTTCATGCCCTGTTCCTATTTTGAGGTTGAAGCCTTTTGGGACCGCTTCGCGCTCCAGCGGGAGCAAGCTCCCTCGCCACAGGGTGCGCACCTGGCTTCAGATCACCATTCGGCAATCTTCATCAAACTGTCACGCAACTGTGGCAGCGCGCTTGAACAAACTTCATCAGACTCGCGCTCTACTGGGGTTCTGCGTTTTGGTGTTTCTTCATGCGTGTATTCATTTTCCTGGCCGTGCTGTTTTTCGGCCTGCCGTCGATGGCGGCGTCTCGTTGTGATGTCAACGTTGCAACTCAACATGTCGACCTGGATCAGGTCAGCCTGGCTTACCAAAGCATTGGCCGTGCTTCGGATCCTGCCTTGCTGTTGGTGATGGGCCTGGGCGGGCAACTGATCCATTGGCCGGACGAAGTGGTGGTCGCCCTGTGTGAGCAGGGTTTCCGGGTGATTCGCTACGACAACCGCGATGTTGGCCTGTCCACCTGGCGCCAGGCGCCCGGCAGCGCCAACCTGACCTTTGAAGCCCTGCGCTACAAACTCGGCTTGCCCGTGGCCGCGCCGTATACCTTGACCGACATGGCCGACGACGGGCTGGGGCTGATGGACGCGCTGCATGTGCAAAGCTTTCACGTACTGGGCGCGAGCATGGGCGGGATGATCGCCCAGCACATGGCCGCCATGGCGCCTGAGCGGGTTGAAAGCCTGACCCTGATCATGACCAGCTCCAGTGCCGCCGGCTTGCCCGCGCCCAGCGAAAAACTGGTGCAACTGTTATCCCGGCGCGGTGCGCCGAATCGCGAAATGGCCCTTGAACAGCAAGCCGATCTGCTGGCCGCTTTGGGCAGCCCGGTGGTGATGGACGATCGCCAGGCCTTGCTGCATCAGGCCGCCGTGGCTTATGACCGGGCCTTCAATCCTGAAGGCGTGAAGCGCCAGATCATGGCGATCATGGCCGAGCCGAGCCGGGTGGCCCTGCTCAATCAACTGCGGGTGCCGACCCTGGTCGTCCACGGCACCGCCGACCCTTTGCTGCCGGTGATGCATGGCGTGCACTTGGCCGCGCACATCCAAGGCAGCCAACTGAAACTGATCCCGGGCCTGGCCCATCGCTTCCAGGACGCGTTCAAGGCGCCCTTGCTGGGGGCGGTGTTGCCGTACCTGCAGCAGCACCGTGAAGACACTTCGCACTGGGCTCAGATCGAGCCGGCGCAGGCGCCCAACCTGCTCTGAAAAACCCGGGTGCTTGAGATCTGTCCTGCTTTCGTGGCGAGGGAGCTTGCTCCCGCTGGAGCGCGAAGCGGTCCCAAAAAGCTCGACTGTGGGATAGGATCAGACTGAAGTTTTTGGGGGCTGCTGCGCAGCCCAGCGGGAGCAAGCTCCCTCGCCACAAAAGCACCTTGCGAGCATTCAACGTGCCCGAGCCTGCTCCACCAACCACCCCATCAATTCCTGCAACGGCCCCGGGGCCTGGGGCTTGCGCGGGTGCACCAGGTGATAGCCCAGGCCGGTCTTGACCTTCAGCTCGAACGGCATCACCAGTCGGCCGGCGCTCAGGTCGTCGCCGATCAGCGACCAGTCGCCAATCGCCACGCCGGTGCCCTGGGAGGCCATGGACATCGCCAGGTCCAGGGTTTCGAAGTGCTGGCCCTTGCTGACATTGCTTAAATGCACATCGGCCGCCGCCAGCCAGGCGTTCCAGTCGCGCTGGTCAAGGGCCGGGTGCAACAGCAGGTAGTGTTGCAGGTCGGCGGGTTCATGCAACGGCACCAGGCCTTCGAGGACCGGGCGCGAGCACACGGGCGTCAGTTGTTCATCGAACAGGTGCAGGCACGCCAGCGAGGTGTCCGGCGGCGGGCCATAGACCACTGCGGCGTCGAAGGCTTCGCGCTGGAAATCCACGCCGTGCCTGACGGTGGTGGTCAGCTCCACCGGCACGTCCGGTCGTTCCTTTTGCCACTGCAACAGACGCGGCAGCAACCAGCGCATCACGCAGGTCGGGGCCTTGAGTCGCAGGACTTGGCGCTTCTCGCCGATCTGCTCGACCGCTTCGTCGATCAGGCTGAACACCTGCTGCACCCGTGGCAGCCAGGCCTGGCCCTCGGCGGTCAGGCTCAGGCCGCGCGCCTGGCGCCGGAACAGCGCATAACCCAAATGATCTTCCAGCCCGGCGATCTGCCGGCTCACCGCGCCCTGGGTGATGTGCAGCTGTTCGGCGGCCCGGGTGAAGTTGCAGCATTGGGCCGTGATCAGAAAGGTGTGCAGCGCCGGCAGCGGGGGAAGTCGTTTCATTTCGATCCAAGCCATGACGTGGAGACATGGCGAGTATGACTTTTTATCGATTGTTGCCGCCATGCCCGGCCCGTTCCAATAACGCCATTCCCAAGACAAAAACGGGCCTGCCGCGTGCAGTGCGCGGCCCTTTACCCGACCAGAAAAAGGCAATGGCAATGGCAATGGCGACGTGCGGCGAAGTATTGGTCAAGTTACTTGAAGGTTATGGCGTGGAGCAGGTGTTCGGCATTCCCGGCGTGCACACCGTCGAGTTGTACCGCGGGCTGGCCCGTTCGAGCATCCGCCATGTGACGCCGCGACATGAGCAGGGCGCAGGCTTCATGGCCGACGGTTACGCCCGCGTCAGCGGCAAGCCCGGCGTGTGTTTCATCATCACCGGCCCGGGCATGACCAATATCACCACCGCCATGGGCCAGGCTTATGCCGATTCGATCCCGATGCTGGTGATCTCCAGCGTGCAGTCGCGCAGCCAGTTGGGCGGCGGCCGCGGCAAGCTGCATGAACTGCCGAACCAGTCTGCGTTGGTGGGCGGTGTCGCGGCGTTTTCCCACACGCTGATGTCCGCTGCCGAGTTGCCCGGCGTGCTGGCCCGGGCGTTCGCGGTGTTCCAGGCCGGGCGCCCACGGCCAGTGCACATTGAAATCCCGCTGGACGTGCTGGTCGAAGACGCCGATGCCTGGCTGGCCAGCGTGCCAGTGAATATCAGCCGAGCCGGTGCCGCACCCCATGCGGTCAAACAAATGGCTGGCCTGCTGGCGACCGCTCGGCGGCCTTTGATCCTGGCCGGTGGCGGGGCCATTGACGCCGCGGCCGAATTGACCGAGTTGGCCGAACGCCTCGGCGCGCCCGTGGCGTTGACCATCAATGCCAAAGGCCTGCTGCCGGCGCGCCATCCGTTGTTGATCGGCTCCACCCAGAGCCTGGTGGCCACCCGTGCCTTGGTGGCCGAGGCGGACGTGGTGCTGGCCATCGGCACCGAATTGGCCGAGACCGACTACGACATTACCTTCGCCGGCGGCTTCGAAATTCCCGGTGCGCTGCTGCGTATCGACATCGACCCGGACCAGACCGTGCGCAACTACCCGCCGCACCTGGCCTTGGTGGCCGACGCCCGCATCGCGGCCCGGGCCGTGCTCGACGAATTGGGCCGGCAACCCTTGGCTGAACGCCACGCCGATTGGGGACCGGCGCGTGCCGCCCGGTTGTGCGCCGAGCTTCAAGGCAGTTGGGACGCCGCGACCCGGGCCCAGATGGTGTTTCTCGACACGGTCTTGCAGACGCTACCGGAGGCGGTGTTTGTCGGCGATTCCACGCAACCGGTGTACTCCGGCAACCTGACCTTCAACCTGGAACAGCCGCGCCGCTGGTTCAACTCCTCCACCGGCTACGGCACCCTCGGCTACGCATTGCCGGCGGCCATCGGCGCCTGGCTCGGCGGCAAGGACCTGGGCCACGGCCGCCCGGCGGTGGTGTGCCTGATCGGCGACGGCGGGTTGCAGTTCACCCTGCCGGAACTGGCCAGCGCCGTGGAAGCGCGCACCCCCGTGATCGTGCTGTTGTGGAATACCCAGGGCTACGAAGAGATCAAGAAATACATGCTCAACCGCGCCATCGAACCGGTGGGCGTGGACATCCATACCCCGGACTTCATCGGCGTCGCCAAGGCCTTGGGCTGTTTTGCCGAGGCCATCGATGATGTGCCGTCGCTTCGGGCTGCGTTGCTGGCGGCGCGTGAGCGGCAGGGGCCGACGTTGATTGAGATCAATCAGGCGCGCTGGAAATTGGATTAACTGAGGTGTGACGACTGGCCCCATCGCGAGCAAGCTCGCTCCCACATTGGACTGCGGTGAACAAACAATTTGTGTTCACTGAACATCCCCTGTGGGAGCGAGCTTGCTCGCGATGAGGCCAGCCCTGCCAACACAACCCTCAGCTCAAACAGTCATCCGCAACCGCGCCAGATCCCTTAGCGGCGGCGCGCCGAACAACCGGCTGTACTCGCGGCTGAACTGCGAAGGGCTTTCGTAACCCACCCGATACCCCGCCGCCGAAGCTTCCAGCCCTTCGGCCAGCATCAGCCGGCGGGCTTCCTGCAAGCGCAGTTGCTTCTGGTATTGCAGCGGGCTCATGGCGGTCATGGCCTTGAAGCGGTGATGCAGGGTCGAGACGCTGAGGTTCACTTCCCGGGCCAGGTCATCGATGCGCAACGGCTGTTCGAAATGACCGTTGAGCCATTTGATCGCCTGGCTGATGCGGTGGCTCTGACTGTTGGCGATGGCAATTTCATACAGCCGATAGCCCTGCGGGCTGCGCAACAGGCGGTAGAGGATTTCCCGGCGCACCAGGGGCGCGAGCATGGCGATGTCTTTTGGCGTGTCGAGCAGCCGTGCCAGGCGCAGGACGGCGTCGAGCATTGGTGTGTCCAGGCGTTCGACATACAGCCCGCGCCCGGCGGGGCGGGTCGGTACGCCCAAGGGGCCGGCATCGGCGATCAACGCGGTGATTTCCGTCGGGTCGATGTCCAGGCGCAAGGCCAGGATCGGCTGCTCGGGCGACACGTCGGCGATGCAACCACTGAGCGGCATCGAGACCGAGACCACCAGGTAATGGAGTGGATCGTAGTTGAAGAACTCATCCGCCAGACGCACCTGCTTGCTGCCCTGGGCCATGATGCACAGCGCCGGTTGCGCCAGCACCGGGGCGAATTTGTGCGGCTGGCTGTGCCGCGACAGGTTCAGCGAGCCGATCGCCGTGGCGTAGCTGCCGTCTTCGCTGGTGTTACGGTCAATGATCGACGCCAGTTCGGCGCGCTGTTGTTCCAGGTACGTGTCCAGCGGGACGTGGGCGTGATCGAGTGGCGACATGCCGGAATCCTCAGGCAATAGGGAGCGATGAACAAAGCTTATGTTTGTGCAAGGCGCAGCGGTAGCCACATCCTGTTGAAAGCTTGCCTGATCCTGCACGGCGCAATGGGCCATGACGGTGCAACGCTGCCGAAACTTGCTTGAAACCTTTTGTTTCAACTTCCCGGCTTGTAACCGGATCGATGGCGAAATTCGAGCGGCCGATGCGCAGGATTGTGCAATGGGTCGGCAGGAATCGACTAACGAAGCTGGCGGCGCGGCGCTTAACCTTTGATCCTGTCGCAGCCTGTCCCCGGCTGCACAACGGATTACCTGGGAGGGTTGAACATGACTACATACATCCCCGTCAGCCACATGGCTTTTATCCGGGCCCGCAGCGGTTGCTCCAAGCAATTGGGTGCGCGCCTGAGCACGCTGATCGCACCTTCGCGCCAGGCGCCCGGTTGCTTGCACTTTGCCTTGCAGCAATCGCAATGCGACGCTGATTTGTGGCTGGTGTCCGGGCTCTGGGTCAATCAGCCGTCCATGGACGCATACTTCAATTCGCCGGCCATGGCGATTTTCGCCGAGCTGGTGCAAGACCTGGTAGTGAGCAGCCTGGATTTCCATACCTTCAGGGAAGTCTCCGCCGCCCAGGCGACCGAAGGGTGCCGGGCGCAGGTACACAAACTGGCCGGTTGAAGGTTTAATGAGCGTCATTTTTCATCGCCAGGATGCGCAATATGGCACGTAAAGCCTTTGAAACTTTTGAAGCTGTTTCTGCTGTTGTTCCCAAGGAGGGCGGTGGTTACCACGCCGCCATAGCCACCAAGGCCATCGGCGGCTCAGGTGCGCCGCGTTTCAACAAGGTGCTTGAAGAGCAGACGTTCGAAACCGCTACCAAGGCCGATGAAGCCGCCGCCGTGCAGTTGACTCATCTCAAGGGCGTCGACGATGAGGGCGGGTTGGTCTGGTAATCAGTCTTTTGGTGATTGCTTTTGTGGCGAGGGAGCTTGCTCCCGCTGGGCTGCGCAGCGGCCCCTTTTTTGGTGGGTGCTGCGCACCCAAGCGGGAGCAAGCTCCCTCGCCACACATACCTTCATTTCAAGTGAGCGGTGTTGTTTGCAGGATTTTATCGCTTACTTCGGGCGATGCATCTTGAACAACGCCTCAGGCCCCAGCTGGAAATAATCCGCCGGCCCGCCACCGCGCAAGATCGGCTCGGCGGCGGCGGTGTCGTACACCCCATCCTTCAACAGCCACTGGGCGATATGCACGGCGACCACTTCACCGAGGATCAGCCAGCTCGGCACCAGCCCCTTGTCCGCCCGCTGCAATTGAATGATCTGCGTGACCTTGCATTCGAAGGACACCGGGCTTTCGGCGACACGCGGTACCTGGATCACCCGTGACGGAGCCGCCGTCAGACCCGCCAGTTCGAACTCATTGACCTCGGGCGCGACCATCGCGCAGCTCTGGTTCATCTGCTCGGCCAGCGGGCGAGTGGCCAGGTTCCAGGCAAACTCACCGGTCTGTTCGATGTTGTTGAGGCTGTCTTTGCGCCCGACGCTGGAGAAGCCAATGATCGGCGGCACGTAGTTGAAGGCGTTGAAAAAACTGTAGGGCGCCAGGTTCAGGCGGCCTTCGCCATCTTGTGAAGAGATCCAGCCAATGGGCCGTGGGCCGACGATGGCATTGAACGGGTCGTGGGGCAGGCCATGGCCTTGGGCGGGTTCGTAGTAATGAGTATCGTCGGGCATGAGGGTGCGCAAATCCGGTGCTATTTGGAGGGATCCGACGATAGTGCAGCGATCAGCCCGTTTTGTCAGCACCTCAAAACCTTGTGGGAGCGGGCTTGCTCGCGAAGGCGCAGTGTCAGTCAGTATAGTATCGACTGACACCCTGCCTTCGCGAGCAAGCCCGCTCCCACAGGATTTAGTGATGGCTGAGGGTAGTTGGTAGACGCCGCATCCGCGTGGTCGGCGCCATCCGCGGCGACGGCAGGCTCGATGGCGTGGTTTTCATCTTTCTTGGCCACAACGGCGGAGCCGGCGCGCTCGTGACCGCTGGCGATAAAAGCGGCGGTGCCGGTGCGGTCGAAGCCGTCGTCGGCGAAGGCGCTGCTGGCCAGTGCAGTGAGGGTCAGGGCGAAGATCAGTTTGGTTTTCATGGTCATACTCCAAGCATCGATAGTTGATGGGGGGAGGATGGAGTGGGGCCATTAAGTGGAAATTAATGTAGGAAACGACGCCGGCCCGAAACGACGAAAGGGGCGAACCTGTGCAGGTTCGCCCCTTTCGTTTGTACAAACGCAGCTATCAGTCCGTCAGGATCCGCGAGTGTTTGCGGGTGTCCTTCATGGTGATGTAAACCAGCAGCGACACGGCGATGCAAGCCGTCACGTACCAGTAGTAGCCGGTCTCCATGCCGATGCTCTTGAACCACAGTGCGATGTATTCAGCGGTGCCGCCGAAGATCGACACGGTCAGTGCGTAAGGCAAGCCGACGCCCAGGGCGCGAATTTCGGTAGGGAACAGTTCGGCCTTCACCACGGCGTTGATCGAGGTGTAGCCGCTGACGATGATCAGCGCGGCCATGATCAGGAAGAACGCGCCCCACCAGGTCTCGATGGTGTGCAAGGTGGTGAGGATCGGCACGGTGAACAGCGTCCCCAGGATGCCGAAGGCAATCAGGATCGGTCGACGACCGATCGTGTCCGAGAGCCCGCCAATGATCGGTTGCAGGCACATGAACAGGAACAGCGTGGCGGCGGAAATGGTGGTGGAGTCGGAGATGCTCATGCCCACCGTGTTCACCAGGTACTTCTGCATGTAAGTGGTGTAGGTGTAGAAGGCCAGGGTGCCGCCCATGGTCAGGCCGACCACGGTCAGCAATTCCTTGGGGTGGCGCATCAAGGTGCGCATGGCGCTTTCCTTGGCTTTTTCCTTCTTGGTGAACGACTCGGTTTCTTCCATGCCGCGACGCAGGTAAAGCGCAACGACCGCACACAGCGCGCCGATGGCGAACGGGATGCGCCAGCCCCAGGCATACAGCTGTTCAGTGGTGAGGACCTGTTGCAGCACGATCAGCACGCCGAGGGCGATGAGCTGGCCGGAAATCAGCGTGACGTACTGGAAGCTGGAGAAGAAACCGCGACGTTCCTTGGTCGCCATTTCGCTCAGGTAAGTCGCCGAGGTGCCGTACTCGCCACCCACCGACAGGCCTTGGAGCAAGCGGGCGAACACCAGCAGGATCGGTGCGCCGACGCCGATGGTTTCGTAGCCGGGGCTCAGGGCGATGATCAGCGAGCCAAAGCACATCAGGTACACCGAGGCCATCAATGCGCGTTTGCGACCAGCGCGGTCAGCGTACAGGCCCATCAGCCAGCCACCGATCGGGCGCATCAGGAAGCCGACGGCGAAGATCGCGGCGGTGTTGAGCAATTGGGCGGTGGTGTCGCCCTTGGGGAAGAAGGCTTTGGCGAAGTACAAGGAGAAAGCGGCGTAGACGTACCAGTCGTACCACTCGACCATGTTGCCGACCGAGCCACTGAAGATCGACTTGATCCGGCTGGCGGTGGTTCTTTCACGGGCGGGCACGGCAGCCGACCCGATGGGCAGGGCGTTTGAGTTATCCATTGAAGGATCCTTCGTTTAATTGTTTTTGTGGAGCGCGTGGGAACGCAGCCTGACAGGGCTATAGCAGGAGCTGTGCCAGGTGGGAGAAGGCCGGTTTAGAGGGGGTGTGGTGATTCGGTGAGCGGAAATCCGCTTATTGAAGCTGGGGGTGTGGGCGGGAATCCGCTTATGTGGCGGTGCGGGCCGGCCCTTTCGCGAGCGGGCGCCGACACATTGGATCTTTGAAATCCGACACATGTGCTCTGCTGTTATCGCTGCGGGGTTTCACGGACCCTAAAAACAACTAAGCCCGGCCGAAGCCGGGCTGTGAGGGAGGGTTATCGGATTAGCTGATGGCAGCGCCATTGGTGCGGTCGAAGCCATCTTCAGCGAGGGCGCCGTTGGTGCGGTCGAAGCCGTCTTCAGCGATGGCGCCATTGGTGCGGTCGAAGCCGTCTTCAGCGAGGGCGCCGCTGGTGCGGTCGAAGCCGTCTTCAGCGATGGCGCCGCTGGTGCGGTCGAAGCCATCGGCAGCAACAGTGGCAGCGCCAGTGCGGTCGTAACCGTCAGCGGCGACGGTGCGGTCGAAGCCATCGGCGGCGAAGGTGTTGGCGGCCAGTACAGACAGGGTCAGGGCGATGATCAGTTTGGTTTTCATGGTGATTACTCCGGGTTCGTTGGCGATATGTCTTGCATGGGTTGAATGCTACGCCAATAAAATTGATTGAAAAGCGCAAATAAATGCTAATAACAATCGATTAAATCGATGTTATGGCGGGCGCATTCACGCGCTTTGGCATTCGCAGCGAACCTTGCGCAGGACATCGATCCAGTGAACCCAGGGTGGGGCACGGGCATTAACGCGGGATTAATCGCAGTTGAATGACAGATTTTTCATACATGGCCGATCTGTTTTTCATCGCCGCGATGTCAACTTGGCCCCCACGGCTAAATGGGAGAATTCGGCGGCTCTAGTGCCCTCATCGCGAGCAGGCTCGCTCCCACATTTGTACCTGTGTACACATAATCCTTGTGGGAGCGAGCCTGCTCGCGATGAGGCCGGTTCAGGCACCAAAAACCTTAGGGCGAAGAAGTCGAAGGCGTGAACTCCAGCTTCAACTCGCCCCGGTACTGCCCGGAGTTCTTGTCGATCTGGTTGAAGTCCGGCGTGTCCAAGGTGATCGGCCACGGTGTGCATACCACCGGGAAAGGCACATTGGGCAGCTTCACGGCGCGGATCTCGGCGTTGTTGATGCCGGTGAAATTCACCGGCTGCCCGGACTGATGCTGCGTCTCCCCTAGATTGGCGGTGCGGGTGCGCACCTTGTACTCGATGCGGTTGCGCTCACCCGTGCCGCCGGAGACATGATGGACAAAGAAGCGCCCGTCCATGCCCGGCACGGGATTCATGCCGGTCACGCGAATCTCGTAGCGCTGGCTGTTGGCGTTGTAGCCGTCGTAGAGGCAGGCATCCACCACCGCCTGGCCGGAGACGACGCCGCCAGGGGCGGTGCTCAACGGGCGGGTGCGCAGGTTGAGGTCTACCTGTGGAGTGCTGATGCCGTAGGCGGGCAGGTAGATTTGCATGTTGTTGTGGTCGGTGACGTCGAGCTTGAAGTCTACGGTGTAGGTGTTGGCCGCGCTGATCGGTTGCGAGTAATACCGCTTGAGTTTCAAGATCATCTTCGCCGTCCAGATGCCGCCGGTGGGCAGTTTGGCGAGTTCTGATTGGGGGAGCCAGACGGTTGAGCCTGTCCCCTCCGATCGCAGGGAAACTTCCTCATCTTCCTGGCCGCAATAAGCCGGTGCGTTGGTGGTCAAGACAAATATCTTGCCGTCCCAAGACCCGTTGCAAAGATTGAGCGGAAACCTGCGGTGGAGTTGGCCCTTGAGGACGAGTACATAGCTCAGACCGCTGCGCCGCTCGGTGAAGCGCAGCGGGATGTTGGTGGTGCCCAACCGTCCGGCAGTCGTCGTGGAACATTGGCCCGTGGCCGGATCCGTGCTGGACAGGCAGACAAAGTGCAGGTTCGTATATCCGGCGCCCGGTATGTGTTGTTCGCTCCAGCCATGCGTCATCCGGGTCCAAAGGTAATGATCGGCGGGTGGGGCCGAGCGGTCGAAATTGAGGACCACGGATTGGTAGTGGTCGCTGGGTACGACGCCTGCGAAGGCGGGTAATGCGGTGGCTGCAGCGATGAGCGCGCCTAATCGGCGAGCCCATCGGGGAAAGAGTCTGTTCATTGCGGGTTCTTATGACTGCATTTTTGGAAGGGGAAATTTGACGGCGCTGCTGGCCTCATCGCGAGCAGGCTCGCTCCCACATTTGGACCTGTGTACACATAATCCTTGTGGGAGCGAGCCTGCTCGCGATGGCGCCACCCTGGGCGCCAAAAAACTCAGGGCGAAGACGTCGAAGGCGTGAACTCCAGCTTCAACTCGCCCCGATACTGCCCAGTGTTCTTGTCGATCTGGTTGAACGCCGGCGTGTCCAAGGTGATCGGCCACGGTGTGCATACCACCGGGAAAGGCACATTGGGCAGTTTCACGGCGCGGATCTCGGCGTTGTTGATGCCGCTGAAACTCACCGGTTGCCCGGACTGATGTTGCGTCTCCCCTAGATTGGCGGTGCGGGTGCGCACCTTGTATTCGATGCGGTTACGCTCGCCGGTGCCGCCGGAGACATGGTGGACGAAGAAGCGTCCGTCCATGCCCGGCACGGAGTTCATGCCGGTCACGCGAATCTCGTAGCGCTGGCTGTTGGCGTTGTAGCCGTCGTAGAGGCAGGCATCCACCACCGCCTGGCCGGAGACGATGCCACCGGGTGCGGTGCTCAACGGGCGGGTTCGCAGGTTGAGGTCTACCTGTGGAGTGCTGATGCCGTAGTCGGGGAGGTAGATTTGCATGCTGTTGTGGTCGGTGACGTCCAGCTTGAAATCCACGGTGAAGGTCTTGGCGTTTCCAATGGGTTGCGAGTGATACGTTTTGAGTTTCATGATCAGTTGCGCGGTCCAGACGCCACCGGAGGGTAGCTTGGCGAGCTCCGATTGAGGAATCCAAAGGGTAGAGGCCGTGCCCGTGGGCTCCTCCTCCCCGCAGGTACTGAGCCTTGCCGTTGAACTCAGCAAGAAGTCAAGCGGCACCCAGGTTCCGCAACCGTTGCCAAGATGGCGTTTGCGCGACAGATAGCCTCTGACCTGCAGTACCACGGACAGGCGGCTGCGTCTCTCGGTGAAACGCAGCGCTACGTTGGTGATACCGGTTTCCCCATAGCTGGATGTGCGGCACTGGCCGGTCGCGGGATCGGTATTGGAAAGGCAAACAAAATGCATGGTTCTATAGCCGGTTTGCGTTTGTGGGGCTTCGTGCCAGCCATGCAGCATCTTATTCCAGAGGTAATGATCCCCAGGTGGCGCCGCCCGGTCGTAATTGAGCGTCACCATCTGGTAGTGGTCGACGGGATGGACATCCGCTAGCGCCGGCAGCACGGCGCCCGAGTAAACGAGTACAACCAGGTGAAGGGCCCAATGGTTCAAGGTTCTGCTCATGGCTGATTCCTCTTGTCCGACGATAACGCGGCACTGCGCCGTGCGGTCCAGCGTCCCAGGCGATCCGGGTCGTTGAGGTCCTTGGGCAAAGCGTCCAGAGTGGTGCTTTCGCAGGTCAGTGTGCCGACCCGGCGCAGGCTGCTGCGGGCCGCGCGGGTTTGGATCGCGCAGGCGTGCACACCGTTGAGGTCCAGGGCGAACAAGGGCTCGGGGTGATGGTTGAGGGCGACGACGAAGCTGCCGTCCTCGCCGGTTTCGAGCATCGCCGCATTGAGAATGGCTGCCTGTGCCAGCGGTTCACCTTGCGGATTCACCAAGCGTCCGACGTAGGTGTAGCTGACGCTGGACTCGATCCGTTGCACCGCCAGTTTGCCCGGTGGCAGGAACCACTCGCGGCTGCCGTTGCCGACGTTCACCGAGCTGAGGTTCTGGCGCGAGGCATCGGCGTCGCTAATGCGGGTCTGGGTGGCTTCGAAGCCATTGACCGGAATCAGGCGTTTTTCACCAAAGCCGATGCTGGTCTGGGCGCCGTAGCCGCCGCTGATCTTGGCGGCCGCACCGGTGGCGTTTTCCAGCGGCGCGGCAACGATGCCCACGGCGGCCCCTGGTCCTGTACCGCCTTGGCCTTGGCCCCAGAAGAAACCTTCGCGCCCCAGCGCCAGGGAGGAAGAGTGATTGCCGCTCAGGCTTGGCCGCGAGTCTTGCTCGTCGCCGCCACGCTGGGCCACGGTCAGGCTGGTTTCGCCCCAGTTACGTTCGATCCGTCCGCCGACTTCCGCGTCCCAGCGGCCCTGGTCATCGTAGCCGACGCCGGTGTTCACTTCGTTCCTGCCCTGTTCGTTGTCCCAGGCGCGGGTATGGCCCAGGCCGGTGCGCAGGCTGTCACGGGCATGCTGCTCGCGGCGCATGTCCACGCCGAGGTTGCTTTGGCGGTAGCCGCCGGTGTTCGAACGCTCGTTGTGGGACAGGTTCAGGCTCAGGTACACGCCGTGGTCGGTGTCGCGGTTGCCGCTGGCATTGCGGAACGCGCCCACCCGATGAATGAGGTGGAAGGGTCCCAGGACATGGCTGCGGGAGAAGCCCAGTTGCAGGGGTCGGGCCCAGGTGGATGTGGTCAGGTCGCGGGTCGGATCGTCTTCGTCAGGTATATCGTTCCAATAGGAGAACGGGTTCACTTGGGCATAGCGATTGTAAGTGTAGCCGGCGCTGAAGGTACCGCCGGCCAGCGGCAGGGCGGCACTGGCCATCAAGGTTTCGTTGCAACCGCTCTGTTGGTAGGCGCGGGTGTTGTGTTCGCAGGAGGGGCTGCGCAGCGAGTAGCGATACAGGTTCCAGGAGATCCCGTGGGTGAAGGTCATTTGCTGACTGTTGCCGCTCGCGCCATCGTTGCCGGCCAGGACGGCGCCGGATAACGACCAACTGCTGGCCCCCAGCGTGCCGGCCCAATCCAGGCGGCTTTCGTTATAGAACGCCGAGTCCAGCCAGGTGACCGCGCTGGTGAGCGCCAGGTCATCGCGCAACGGAATGCGCAGGCCGGTCTGGGCCACGGCGGAGGGGTCCTGTTCGTACAGCGAATGTTCCGCCGTGCGCCCGCCTTGCAGGAACCATTGCACGGTGTCGTCCCCCAGGCCGTTGCCGTCGGTGCGGCTGAAAGGCACGGTTTCAGTACGGGTCACCTGGCCGTTTTCGATCACCCGCAGGGTCACCGGATAGCTGCCGTTGGGAAAGGTCCGGGTGTCGACGTTCTGCACCCCGGCGTCGAGGTAGGACGTGGACAGCAGTTCTTCGCCACGGAACGCATCGACCCGCGAGCGCTGGGTCAGGATCAGGGAAATCGGCGTACCTTGCCCAACGACTTCGCGGTTGAGGTAGGCCAGGGTGGTGCCGACGCGGGCGCCGTCGATCCGGCCCAGGGGCAACAAGCTGAAGCTGAAATTGCCGCCTTCGGCGCTGGACAGGTTGCTCATGTCCATGCGCCCGGCCTGGGCGTAGTGTTCGCGATCGAAGTCCTGCCGGTAGTAGGCGTTGTTGAACTCCAGGTTGCTCTCGCTGCCGCGCTTGTTCTGGTAGGCCTGGTAGTTCCAGGTGAAGCCCAGGTGGCTGCTTTCTCCCAGGCCCAGGGCTCCGAGGCCGCTGGCACCCAGGGCGCGGTAGCTGTCGGCCTGGGCGATGTTGATGTTCTGCCGATGGACCAGGGCGTTCTGGGCCTCGGTGGGCGTATGCAGGCGCAGCGCCGCTGCATCGTTGGCCGGCAGCCAATCCTTGCGCATGAGGATTTGCAGGCGTGCGCCGGCCTCGTCGAGAATCACTGCCACCGCATCGGTTTCCAGGTAGCCGCAGCTCGCTTCGCTGGCCAGGCCATAGGAGCAGGCCAACTGGCTGTTGCTGGGCAACGGTTCGGACAGCAACGGCTGCAGTTCCTGGGCGGAGGCCGAGGCACCGGCCTCGACCAGCAGCGCCGCGATTCGCTCGGGCTGTTGGAATTCGATACGGCCGGGTCGCACCATTACCGGGTGCAGGCCGAGGTTGCGATTGAGCAATTGAAGTTCGAGTTGTTCCACCTGACCTTCAACCAGCGCCTCGAAACCGGCCGGCACCTGGGGCAGATCGGTGGACGCGGCCGATACGGCATCGGCCAGCGCCCAGGTCAGGGAGATGGAGAGTGCAGTGAAGTGGCGTTTCATACAGGGCCTTGACGAAGGAAAAGGGAAGTACGACGGTGCCGTACCTCCCTTCTGGGGATGAACCGGCGATACTTACGGCTGCTGGGTCAATACCAGGCTGACCATGCCTTCGTAACGACCGGCGTTGGCGATGGCGCCCGCGGTGCTCTGGCGGATCTCCAGCATTTGCTCGATCGAGCCGCTGGTAGGGTCGCCACCCGGGAACAGGTCGGCGGCGGGCAACGTGACACCGGTGGTGTTGAGCGCACGACCGCCGTAGCTCACGCTCAGGGGAACGGCGGCGGCGGCGGGGTTGGTCATGTTGGCCAGGACCGGACTGGTGATCAGTCGCAAGGTCATGTCTTTGTCGGTGTCATTGCTGTAGATCCGCGTACCCAGGCTGGTCGGCCGCAGGCCGGCACCCGGCAGGTAGGCCATCTCCATGGAAGGCGGCAACGGGCTGCCATCGGACTGGAGGATTTCCAGCGTCGGGTCGACATCGGCAAAGACCATAATGCTCTTCTCCACCGCCATGGCGGGCAGCGAGGTCAGGGCGACCAGGGCCAAGGGGGCGAATTTCATCAGTTTCATGGGTGTTCCTCTTTTGCTATGGGTGAACGGGGGCCTGACCACGTGCCAAGGCACGTGGCTTGGGTGAAAAATGGGAATCAGCTTTCCGGCAATACGGCGAGGGTGCGGGGACGTTTGTCGTCGCTGGTCACGAAACGCACGACCACGTTGCCACTTGAACCGGGTGAGACTGGCAGCGTGCTGCCGGGGTAAAGGCTGCGGTTGACGTCGTTCCAGATGCAGTCTTTCTCGCCCTGGACGTCGGCGCACTGGCCGACCTGCAGCACGCCGACGCGCAGGGTGCCGTCGTTGCGCAGTTCGTTGCTCTTGGGTTGCAGCTTGAGGCTGGTGCGGCGATCGTCGGGTAACACGCGCACCAAGGCGCCCCAGATCAGATTGACGCCGATCTTGGGTTGTACGCCGTCGGGCTCTGAATCGTCTTCGTCCGCCAGGCCCGGTGCCGCGACCGGCTCGAAATAGACCCGGTAGACGGTTTCTTCGCTGGGTATCGCCTGGGCAATGATCCGTATGGTGCGACTCGCGCCGGGCGCCAGCACCGTGCGCTGTGGCGACACGACAATGCCCAGGGCATCGGCCGGCGACAGCGGGCTTTCGTGTTCGTCGGGCGTGCCGGGGCGCTGGATCTGGGTCACGTTGACCTTGATGTATTGCACCTTGTCGGACTTGGAGTGCAGTTGGATCTGGCCAATGCCGTCCTGCTCGGTGCCGATGGTGCTGTTCATCGGGTAGACCACCATGTTCGCGGTGGCTGGCAACGACAGGCCGATGGCGAGCGTCATGAATGCCAGTTTGCCCAGGGCAGCCCAGGGACGGGTAAACACTTGATACAAATGCATTTAAAACCTCGAACAAGGAAGAGGGACGATCAACGTTTAATACATAGGGGACGTGTTTCGACCCAACCTGCGGTCATGCATGAGAAAAAAACGGCGCTTCGTTACGCCGCGCAAGACCCCGTGTCCTACCTCTTTTTTGCTTTCAGACTCTTCGCTATTTCCTGTAGGAAATTTCCGGAGTAAATTCATGCTCAATGCACCCTGCTTGCTGATTACCGCGAAATGGATGGGATTCCGAATGCGCGCAGTCTTTGCACGGCCGTGGTGCCGATTCTAGTGAGGCGATGATGGCCGTTTTTTGTGTTGGCGATTTTGGTGGGATATATCCACCATGTCAATAGTTTTGGTGGATTATATCCACGTTCGTCTGCGCGAAGAAATTACGCGTTGTGGTGTTTCGCTGGCCGCCGCGTCTCGTGCGGCAGGCGAGTCGAGCCCGCAACGCCTGAAAGAAGTGGTCTCCGGGCGGCAGAAATGCCCGGCCGATCTGGTGGCGAAACTGGTGGCGATCGGGGTGGATGCCCACTACGTCCTGACGGGCGAGCGTGCGCCAACCGCACCGGCCTTGGCGCCGGATGAAGAATTGCTATTGGATGGCTACCGCGCGCTGGATGTGGCAGGTCGGAAACGGCTGATTGCCAGTTTGCTGTCGGGTTGACCCCAGGCCAGGGGTGATCGCGAGTCGCGTCGCGACAGCCCATCAGTTGTCCTGCAGGAACATCTCTCGACTCAACCCATGCCGCTGCATCTTTTCATTGAAGGTGCGGCGCGGCAGTTGCAGTTCCTCTAGCACCGCTTTCACATCGCCTTTATGTCGAGTCAGGGCGGCGCGCAGGCATTGGGCTTCGAAGGCTTCCTGCTGGGCCGCCAGGGACTGGCCCGGCTCCGCCTCCAGGACGGGCAGTTGATCGAGCCCCAATACCTGGCGTTCGGCGACGTTGGCCAGCTCGCGCACGTTGCCCGGCCAATCGTGGCTCAGCAGATGGCTCAGTTGCGGGCCACTCAAGGGCGTGGCGGGGCGGCCGAGGCGTTCGGCGGCGCTGTGGGTGAAATGCTCGAACAGCAACGGAATATCTTCGCGCCGTTCACGTAAGGGGGGCAGGCGCAGCTCGGCGAGGTTCAAGCGGTAGGCCAGGTCCTCGCGAAAACGCCCGGCCCGTGCTTCGTCCAGCAAGTCCGGCTTGGTCGCGGCGACGATGCGCAAGTCCACATGGATGCTCTGGTTGGAACCCAGGCGTTCGAGCTTCTTCTCCTGCAGGACTCGCAGCAACTTGGCCTGCTGGGCCAGCGGCATGCTTTCGATCTCATCGAGAAACAGCGTGCCGCCGTCGGCGTATTCGAGCTTGCCGATGCGTTTGCCCTGGGCGCCGGTGAAGGCGCCGCTTTCATGGCCGAACAGTTCCGCTTCGAACAGTGGTTCGGGGATGGCCGCGCAATTCAGCGCCACGAAGGGTTTGCTCGCCCGTGGGCCGAAGTCGTGCAGGCAACGGGCGACCAATTCCTTGCCACTGCCGGTTTCACCACGGATCAACACGTTGACCGGCAATGTCGCCAGGTCCAGCACTTGGCGGCGCAGGTTTTGCAACGAGCGGGAGACGCCAAGCAAGGTGGCATCGAGCCTGGTCCTGGTATCGGCCTGCTCGTGCAATCGACGGTTTTCCAGCACCAGGAAACGCTTGTCCAGGGCCCTGCGCAAACTGCCAAGCAGGGCTTCCGGGCTGAAGGGTTTTTCCAGGAAGTCGTAGGCACCGTCGCGCATGGCCTCCACCGCCATGGGCACGTCGCCGTGACCGGTCAAGAGAATTACCGGCAGGTCCGGATCCCGGCGGCGCACTTCGGCCAGCAGCTCCAGGCCGCTGAGGCCGGGCATGCGCACGTCGCTGAGGATCACCCCGGGGAAATGCTCCGGCAACCGGGCCAGGCATTCGTCGGCGCGGCTGAACAGTTGCACCTGGAATCCCGACAGGCTCAACCATTGCTCGACGGCACTGCGAATGCTGCCTTCGTCATCCACGACCATGACTGAATCAAGCATGCAGTTGCGCCTCCTGATCGATGGGCAAGGTCACGCAGACTACCGCGCCGTTCCCGTGGTTGTCCGCCGTCAGCCGCCCACCGGATTCATGAATGATTGCGAACGAAACCGCCAGCCCCAGGCCCAGGCCGTCGCCCACGGCCGTGGTGGTGAAGAACGGATCGAACACCTGGGCCAGGTGTTCCTCGGCGATGCCGGTGCCGCTGTCGCTGACGGTCAGGCGCCACAATTGCTCATCGGCCTCCAGGCGCACTTCCAAGCGTTTGAGCGGTTGGCCGGCCATGGCGTCGAGGGCGTTGCGCAGCAGGTTGATCAACACCTGTTCGAGACGGATCGCATCGCCGCGCACCCACGCCGGGCGGGTCAGGTGCAACACGGTACTGACCTGCTCATCACGCAGGCGTGTGTCGAGCAATTGCAGGGCCTGGTCCACCACCGCCGCCAGGTCCAGTCGTTCGCGCAGGCCGCGGGGGCTTTTGCGCGCGAACGTCTTCAAGTGGCCGGTGAGGGCGGCCATGCGGGTCAACATGTCATCCACCGGCTTGAGGGCCTTGTAGGCATCATCGACCCGACCGTGATCCAGCAGCAGGCGCAGGGTTGCCAATTGCATGCGCTGGGCGGTCAACGGTTGGTTGATTTCATGGGCCAGGGCCGCCGACATCTGCCCCAGCGCCGCCAGCTTGGCCGATTGCACCAGCCCGTCCTGGGCCGTGCGCAGATCCCGAGTGCGCGCCTCCACCAGCCGTTCCAGCTCGTCGCGGCTGCGCTGGCGCAACCTTGCCAGGCGCCAGCGCTGGTTGAGATACAGCAACAGGACCACCAGCGCCCACCACAAACCCGCAGCGGCGAGCCCGGCGTTGCGCAAGTCCTCGAAGGTAATCTGCGGGCGGCGCAGCAAGTGCAGGGTCCAGCCCTCGGCGGTCAACGGCAAGGATTCCCACAGGTAATCCGCCGAGCCATCGGGGGCTTCTACCCGGGCCAGATGGCTGTTGTCATCGAAGCGGCGCAGCGGCTCGAAGGCCAGCGGTTTCAGCGGTTGCTTGTCGTATTGGCGCGTAGCCTTGAGCTCGGCAAGGTCGCTGTCGGACAGCGCGCGCAGGTGGCGATAGCGCCAGCCCGGGCGGTTGGCGATGAAGATGATGCCTCGCGCATCGCTGACCAGCAACGTGGCGCTGCCCTGGCGCCACTCTTTCTCCAGCTCCGGGAAATCGAGCTTCACCACCATCGCACCGAGGAACTTGCCGTCGTCGTCGGTCACCGCGCTGGACAGGAAGTAACCGGGAATGCCACTGGTCACGCCCACCGCATAAAACCGCCCGGTGCCATGGGTGCGTGTCTGGATGAAGTAAGGGCGAAACCCGTAGTTGTGACCGACATAGCTGCTGGGCAAGCGCCAGTTGCTGGCCGCGACGGCCAGGCCGCTGTGGTCGAGCAGTTCCAATGTGGATGACTGGGCGGCGCCATTGATCTGTTCGAGCTTGCGATTCAACGCATCCTGCTGGGCTGGACTGACCGGCCCCTTGAGGGCCGAGCGCAACTCTGGGTCCAGCGCCAGCACGGCGGGCAGGGCGCGGTAGCGTTCGATCAGGGTATGCAACGAATTGGCATACAGCGCCAACTGCTGGCTGGCACGGCTGGCGTCTTCTTCCAAGGCCTCGCGCTCGGCGTGGCGCACGGCGAGGGTGGCGGCAACCGCCGCGCCGGCGAGGATCAGCAAGGTGTACAACGACAGGCGCAAGGTACGGGTGGTCGGCAGCATGCTGGCGTAAACCAGTGGAAAGTCGGGCGGGCACGATAGCATGGCGGTTGCGTCAAGCGATCATGTACTTCGAGCCTGCCGCAGATCCTGTGGGAGCGGGCTTGCTCGCGAAGAAGCCGGCACATTCAACATTGATGTCGGCTGGCCCGCCGCATTCGCGCGCACGCCCGCGCCCACACGGAATGTGCGGGGGGGGAGGGTCTGGGCTGCTGGAT